>JALOLS010000152.1 GCA_025455865.1 Thermoleophilia bacterium | reverse complement strand
CTGGGCCTCGGCGGCTGGACGTTCACCGGCTACATCTCCCGCTTCGTCATGGGCGGCGGGGACGTGCCGGGCATGGGCTTCCGCTTCCAGGAGGCCAAGCAGGGCGCGTCGGTGCCGGTGGGGCGCGACGGCCACTTCGAGGCCTTCTGCCCGCCCTACTACACCGACATGCACGAGGCGGTCGACGCCTTCATGGCGATGAAGTGGGCCGCGCTCGACCCCGACGTGCCCAAGCCCTACAAGGAGCCGGACAAGGTCGTCTCGGCCATCCCCCGGCCCCATCCCGAGACCGTCGAGCTGGTCAAGGCCTACTGCCAGTACTGCGTCGACACCTACGGCCGGTTCCCGGTCTACGTCGACCCGATGTACCAGCGCCTGACCTGCCAGGTCCAGCACGTGGACCCCGACTTCTACGAGCGGTACTACCCGCCGGGGTCCCTCACCGAGCAGCACCTGAACCACTTCCGCCGCTGGCACCCGGAGCTGGCCGGGCCGGACGGCAAGCCACCGCGGCGCGCCGCGTGAGCACCACGACCCGGCCGGCACAGCAACCCCGGCCGGGTCGGATCTTCACACCCACACGACCGAACCCGCGACTCTCTGCCTGAAGGAGACGAGTTGGCCATCACCGCTGCCGAGATCCCGAACCCCCCCTTCTTCCAGGTCGTCGGCGACCGCCGCGCGATCCGCTACTTCGACCCCGACCGCAAGGTCGAGGACTGGAAGATCCAGGCGATCCTCCAGTCCGCCCGGTACGCCTCGTGCCAGGGCAACATCAACGCCACCGAGGCCATCGTCGTCCAGAAGGAGACCTGTGAGGTCTGGGACGAGCTGGAGGAGTGCGTCTCCGGCTTCAACATCCAGCTGGCCAACCAGTGCTCGCACATCGTCATCTGGCTGACCAACCTCCACGCCTGGTACGGGCGGGCCAACGACGGCCTGTCGACCCTCGCGCTCTCCGGCGCGCTGACCAAGTACCACGGCTGGAACTACGAGTTCTCGATGACCCAGACCATCCCGCGCCTCATGAGCTTCCCGCTCGAGCGCACGGACCTGCTCCTGCGCTTCGAGACCGGCCTCGCGGTGAGCCAGGCCCTGCTCGCGAGCACCGCGCTCGGCCTCGGGAACTGCCTGGTCGCCTTCGGGCGCAAGCCGGGCGGCGTGGAGAAGACCTTCGGCCTGCCGCCGAACATGAAGTTCACCTGGGCGCACGCCATCGGCTACCCGCTCGAGGACCCCAAGTCCGGCGGCCAGCGCGTGCGGCTGAAGTACGACCGCCTGTTCAACAAGGACGTCTACGGCACCCCGCTCGAGGCGGACCCCGCCGTCGACAGCGCGCTGCGCGAGGTCGGCCTCCTGCAGGAGCAGGCCCCGCTGCCCGGTCGCTTCGAGGAGATCGACGCCCTGGCCGAGCGCTTCGGCCGCGACCCCGGCGTGGTGTCCTGGCCCGAGAAGGAGCTCAAGCGCCTGATCAACGACGACGACTGGGACTTCGGCCCGCGCATCAAGGCCCGCGCCGAGGAGCTCATCGCCTCGGGCGAGCTGCCGGACTACCCGGAGGAGATGCGCGAGACGTTCCAGCGGATCATGGAGGAGCACGGGCTCGACACCAGGAAGTTCCTGGGCGAGTAGCCCGACGCGCGTGTCGCCCCCGGGCCCGCAGGGTCCGGGGGCATCGTCCGGCGCCGGTCGCATCCCCCTGGGACCGGCGCCGGTCCCGTTTTCCGAAGGGCCGTCCGGCCCCGAGAAGGAGGCGCCGATGCGGCTGGAGCCGCTGTACCGGGTGAGGTTCCGCTACCCCGAGAGCTACGGGGTCACGCTCACGGGTGACCGGGGCAACGAGGCCCACTACTGGTTCCTGGCCGAGGGAACCGTGGAAGGGCGCATCGAGGGGCGCATGCGCGCGGTCAACCACCCCCGGGCCCGGGTGGACGGGTGCGCGCTGCCCCACATCGACGGCGCGTACGTGACCGCCGACGGGGCGAACATCATGGTCGAGATGCAGGGCTACGCGCGCCCCTACCCCGCCGACCGGCGGCAGATCGTGGTCGCCGTGCGCCACACCGCCGAGGACGAGCGCTACCGGTGGCTGAACGACGTCGTGTGCGTCGGGACCGGGGAGATCCGCCCCCAGGAGCAGGGCGCCGGCGGCCCGCGGAAGGTCCACGGGCACGCCGTCGACTTCGTCATCGACGTGGCCGAGCTCGTCTGGGAGCCGATCGCCGAGTAGCCCGGCGGGGGGCGGCCGCCGGGCCGTCCCCCCGTCCGGCGCCGCCCCCTACTGCTGGGCGCAGACCGCGTAGGCCGACACCTGGGCGAGCGAGGTGCTCGCGTTCTCGACCGACACGAACCACGCGGTCGGGGTGATGCCCTGCTGCAGGGGCTCCGGCCGGCTGGCCAGCACGTTCGCCTGGGTCCCGTTGGCGGTGATCGTGGCCGGCAGGCCGGCGAAGCCGCCGGCGATCAGCACCTCGCCGCTCGCGCACTGGGCGATGACCGAGTCGATGACCCCGGTGGGGATCGACTTGACGGCGAAGCGGGTGACCACCACCGGCAGGCGGGCGTCGGCGGCCAGGCTCGTGCGGCTGATGCCCGCCGGGGCGATGTTGGTGCTGGTGATCGTGCCGGTGGCGATGCGCTGGCCGTTGACCGCGCGCGACTGGATGGCGCTCCGCGACACGCTGCTCGCGCCGAGGTCCGCCGAGCTGATCGAGCCGTTGGCGATCTGGCTGGCGCCCACCGACCCGGCCCGCAGCTGCGGCGTGCCGACCGCGCCGTTGCGGATCTTGGCCGCGGTGACCGCGCCGTTGGCGAGCTTGGAGGTGCCGACGGTGCCGGCGATGATCGTGTTGCCGTTGATCGCGGTGGCGGCCACCGCGCCGCCGGTGGTGGCCATGACCAGCGCGGCCACGGAGATGACGGTCGCCGGGCTGGGCCGCCGGATGAAACGCGACATGCTGCCTCCTGGGTGGTCCCCGCCGCGGCCACGCGCGCGGGTGTCGGGTGGTCGTCGCCGGCCGGTGCATCGGCGCCCCGGGTCCGGTCACGAGGGTCGTGACACTACCCGCGGCCCCGGGGAACCCCGCTCGGCGCCGGTCCCGCGGTGCCCGCGGGCGCGCCGGCGGACGGCCTTCTCGGCGGCCACGACGGCGCCCACCACGACCGCGACCAGCCCGATGGGGATCCACCACTCGGCGGCGACCGCGGCGGTCCCGAACAGGTCCTGCATGAACGGCGCGTAGGTGAACAGCGCCTGCAGCCCCACCGTCACCAGCACCCCGCCGGTGACCCATGGGTTGGAGAACAGGCCGACGCTGAGCACCGAGCGCTCGAGCGACCGGCAGTTGAACAGATAGGCGACCTCGCCGGCCACGAAGACGTTGACCGCGATGGTGCGGGCCTCATCCAGCCCGACGCCGCGCTCCAGCGCGAGATGGAAGAGCCCGAACGCGCCGGCCAGGAGCAGGGCCGACACGAGCACGATGCGCCCCACCACCACCCGGGTCAGGATCGGCTCGCCCGGATCGCGCGGGGGCCGGTCCATCGTGCCCCGCTCGCCCGGCTCGAAGGCCAGCATGAGCCCCAGCGCCACCGCGGTGGTCATGTTGATCCAGAGGATCTGCGTGGGCAGGATCGGGAGCGTCGTGGCGGTGACGATGGCGGCCAGGATCACCAGGCCCTCGCCCAGGTTGGTCGGCAGCGTCCAGGCGATGAACTTGGTGAGGTTGTCGAACACCCGCCGGCCCTCCTCCACGGCGGCCTCGATGGTCGAGAAGTCGTCGTCGGTGAGCACGACGTCGGCGGCCTCCTTGGCCACCTCGGTGCCGGCGCCGCCCATCGCGACGCCGATGTCGGCCGCCCGGAGCGCCGGCGCGTCGTTGACCCCGTCGCCGGTCATGGCGACCACCTCGCCCCGCGCCTGCAGCCCCTCCACGAGCCGGAGCTTCTGCTCGGGCGAGACCCGGGCGAACACGTCGGTCCGCTCCACCTCCCCGGCCAGGTCCTCGCGGGGCACCGCCGCGAGCGCGGCGCCGGTCATCACCCGGGGCGGGGCCTGGCCGATCCCCATGGCCGCGGCGACGGCCGCCGCGGTCGCCGCGTGGTCGCCGGTGATCATCTTGACCGCGACGCCCGCCCGCCGGCATGCGGCGACCGCGGTGATCGCCGACGGCCGCGGGGGGTCGAGCATGGCCTGCAGGCCGGCCAGGAGCAGCCGGGCGCCCCCGTGATCCTCGCCGAGCGCCCGCCGTCCCCGCGCCGGGCGCCCCCGGGCGAGCGCCAGCACCCGCAGGCCGCGTGAGGCGAGCGCCTCGGCCTGCGAGTGGACCGCGCCGGCGTCGAGCCGGGCCGGCGCCCCGTCCGGGCCGATGGCGCCTGCACACATCCCCAGCACGGCCTCGACGCCGCCCTTCACCCACACCCAGGGCCCGTCCGGGCCGTCCGTGAGGGTCGCCATCCAGCCGCGCTCGGACGCGAACGGCACCGCGTCCAGGCGGGGGCTCGCGGCGCGGAGCGCCTCCGGGTCGGCCCCCGCCCGGGCCGCGGCGGCCACGAGCGCCACCTCGGTGGGATCGCCCACGCCGGTGCCGTCGGGCCCCAGGCGCGCGTCGGAGCACAGGACCCCGGCGGCCAGGCAGGCCGCACGGGCCGGGTCGGCGTCCTCGTCCGCGCCGGGATCGGCCTCCCGCCCGCCGGCCACCAGCACCTGCACCCGCATGCG
>JALOLS010000066.1 GCA_025455865.1 Thermoleophilia bacterium | reverse complement strand
AGGCCGCCGCGAGGCTCTTCACCATCACGCCCTCGTGGCCGGCGGCCAGCGCCGCGTCGAGGGCCGCCCGCGCCGCCGCCGCGTCCTCGGCCACCACCCGGGGCACCCGGAGCGCCGCCGGGACCAGCGCGGCGAGCGCCGCGAACCGCTCCCCGCCGTCGCGGTCGATCAGGTCCTGCCCGTCGGCGTGCAGGACGTCGAAGATCACCGGGGTGAGCGGGACGCGCGCGCGCCGGCCGGCGACGTCGGTGCGGCTGCCGATGCGCGAGGCGGTCTCCGGGAACGGGCGCGGCCGGCCGTCGGGGCCGAGCGCGATCGCCTCGCCGTCCACGACCAGCGCGCGGGCGGGGAGGGCCAGGACCGCCTCGGCCACCTCGGGCACGCGGTCGGTGATCTCGTCCAGGCTGCGGGTGAAGACCGCCACGTCGGCGCCCTCGCGGTGCACCTGGACGCGCGCGCCGTCGAGCTTCCACTCCACCGCCGCCGGGCCGGCGCGGGCGATCGCCGCGTCCACGTCCTCGGCGGTGCCCGCGAGCATGGGCAGGAGCGGCCGGCCCACCTCCAGCCCGAGCGCGGCCAGCCCCGCGGCGCCGTCGGTGAGGGCGATGCGGGCCACCGCGGGCAGGTCGCCCCGCAGCATGAGCGCCCGGCGGACCTGCGCCGCGGGCACCCCGGCCGCCCGGGCCACCGCGTCGGCCACGACCCCGGTGAGCGCCCCCTGGCGCAGGCCGCCCACGAGGAGCCGCTCCAGGAAGTCGCGCTCCGGCGCCGTCGCCCGGGCGAAGAGGTCCGCGAGCAGGTGCCGCCGCGCCGCCTGCGATCCCGGTCCCGCCGTGGCCCCCACCCGCCCCAGGATCCGGTCGACCTCGCCCACGGTGAGCGAGGGCGCCCCCGCCGGGGCGGGCAGGTCGCGGAGCGCGGCCCACCCCACGCCGATCTGGCGCTGGGTGAGCTCGCCGGCCAGGAACGCCGTCCCGGCGACGATCTCGCCGGGCTCCAGGCGCCCCAGGGCGTCGGCCAGGATCGCCACCTTGTCCCGCCGGCCGGGGGCGTCGGCCACCGCCCGGCTGGCCGCGGCCAGGTCGGCCAGCAGCACCGCCTACTCCTCGGGCTCGGCGGCCCCGGCCCGGCGGCGGGCCTTGCGCTCCTGGCCCAGCATCGAGACCACGCGGGCGACGACGGTGACCAGGAAGAGCTGGCCGATCATCGCCTCGGCCACGGCCAGCGTGCGGGTGAGGTCGGTGCCCGGGGTGATGTCGCCGAACCCCGTGGTGGTCAGGGTGATGAAGCTGAAGTAGGTCAGGTCGAAGGCCCCGAGCCCGCCGGGGATGTCCGGCGCGGTGAACGCGCCGGGGTTGATCACGTTCAGCCCCTCGTAGACCGTCCCGAAGAAGAAGCCGAACAACAGATAGGCGGCGACCACCCCGGCGATCGTCTCGGCCGTCACGGCGGGCGCCCGGGCGAGGTCGAGCAGGATGGCCGCGATGACCACCAGCGTGACCGACGCGGCGAGCAGGGCGGCCACCCCGGTCAGGTCCGGGTCGTCCCCCAGGTCGCCCAGCAGCGACATGGCCAGGGAGCCCACGGCCAGGCCGAGCCCCAGGCGCAGGAGCCTCGGGGTGCTGGCCACCCGGAAGGCGACGATGGCCAGCCCGAACATGTAGAGGGCGCGGGCGGTGGCCACGCCGGTGCTGTCCCCGAGGGGGATCAGCACGAACGCGCCGGCCACCACCGCGAGCAGGGCGCCGTAGTGGCCGGGGGCGATCCGCGCGCGCGGGTGCAGGCCGTGCAGGGGCACGCGCGGAAGTCTGTCAGCCCACTGCCCGTAGGCTTGGGGCGTGACCGAGGTCGCCCGCACGCCGCTCACTCCCCTCGCGTTCCTGGAGCGAAGCGCCGACGTGTTCGCCCACCGCACCGCGGTGGTGCACGGCGAGGAGCGCTGGACCCACCGCGACCTGGCCCGCCACGTCGTGCGCCTGGCCCGCGCCCTGCGGGCCTCGGGCGTCGCGCCCGGCGACCGGGTGGCGTACCTGTGCCCGAACCACGCGGTCATGGTGGCCGCGCACTTCGCGGTGCCGCTCGCCGGCGGGGTGCTGGTGGCGGTCAACACCCGGCTGGCCCCCGACGAGGTGGCCTACGTGTGCACCCACTCCGGCGCGCGCCTGCTGGTGGCCGACGCCGAGCTCGCGCCCACCGTCGCCCCGGTGCTGGACCGCCTGGGCGTGGAGGAGGTGGTCTGGGTGGACGACGTGGTGGGCCGCCCGGACCTCCCCGGGCCGGCCTACGCCGAGCTCCTGGACCGGGCCGGCGCCGATCCCGGCCCCCCGCCGCGCTTCGCCGTCGAGGACGAGGACGCGGTGATCTCGATCAACTACACCTCGGGCACCACCGGACGGCCCAAGGGCGTCATGTACACCCACCGGGGCGCGTACCTGAACGCCCTGGGCGAGGTCATCACCGCCGGCCTGGACCATGAGAGCGCGTACCTGTGGACGCTTCCCATGTTCCACTGCAACGGCTGGTGCTACCCGTGGGCGGTGGTCGCCGCCGGGGGCGCCCAGGTGGTGCTCAGGGCCTTCCGGCCGCCCGAGGCCTGGCGCCTGATCGGCCGGGAGCGGGTCACGCACCTGTGCGGGGCGCCCACCGTGCTGCAGGGCCTGCTCGCCGACGCCCCGGCCGGGCCGCTCGACCATCCCCTGACCGTGCTGACCGCCGCCGCGCCGCCCAACCCCGGGGCCATCGCCGCCATGGAGGCCCTCGGCGCGCGGATCCTGCACGTCTACGGGCTCACCGAGACCTACGGGCCGCACACCGTGTGCGTGCTGCAGCCGGAGTGGCGCGATCTGGAGCCCGCCGAGCGCGCCCGGCGCATCGCCCGGCAGGGCGTCGCCATGGTCATGGCCGACCCCATCCGCGTGGTCGACCCGCAGATGCGCGACGTGCCGCGCGACGGGCAGACCGTGGGCGAGGTGGTCATGCGCGGCAACAACGTGATGAAGGGCTACTGGCGCGACCCGGCCGCCACCGCCGAGGCGTTCCGCGGGGGGTGGTTCCACTCGGGCGACCTCGGGGTCTGGTTCGCCGACGGCGCCATCGAGCTGCGCGACCGGGCCAAGGACGTGGTCATCTCCGGCGGGGAGAACATCTCGACCATCGAGGTCGAGCAGGCGATCCTGGCCCACCCCGCGGTGCTCGAGGTGGCCGTGGTCGGGGTCCCGAGCGACCGCTGGGGCGAGCGGCCCAAGGCGTTCGTGGTGCCGCGCCCGGGCGCCTCGGTGGAGCCCGAGGCCCTGCGCGCACACGTGCGCGGACGGCTGGCGGCGTTCAAGTGCCCCGACGTCTTCATGGTGGTCCAGGCCCTGCCCAAGACCTCCACCGGCAAGGTGCAGAAGCACGTCCTGCGCGCCCCCGAGTGGGCCGGGCGGGAGCGGCGCATCAACTGATCGGGCGGCGGTTGCCCTTGCCGCCCACCGGCTTCAGCGGGCCGTCCACCGCGCGCACCGCCGCCTCGGCGGCGCCGAGGAGCCGGGCGACCTCGTCGAAGCGGCCCTCCACCGCCCGGCGGGTGCGGGCCGGAAGCCGCGCGAAGGGGTCCAGGTCCACCTCCATCACCCGGCCGCGGAACCGCGACCCCCAGGCGGCCACCGCCCGCCCGCCGGAAAGGACCACCCCCAGGCCGTTGCCGACCTCGTCGTAGCAGCGGTCCACGTGGGGCCCGTCGGCCAGGCGGGCGCGGCCGTCGGGGGCATAGCCCATGACGTAGGCGTCCCACACCGGGACCACGTCCACCACGTCCGGGTCCGGCGGCACGCAGGCCCGGAAGGCGTCGTGGAGGTCGGCAGGCAGCAGCAGCCCGCCCCCGAGGTCCACCAGGTCCAGGCGGGCGAGGGCGGCCGGCACCCAGGACCGGGGCCCGCCGGCCCACCAGGCCAGGTCCTCGGCCCGCGCGGGGCCGAAGGCGCGCAGGTAGCGGTCGGCCAGGGTGGTGAGCGCCGCCTCCCGGCCCTCCGGGGTGAACGCCGCCCCGAGCCAGGCGTCGGTGGCCACGTAGCGGCCCACGCTGCTGCGCAGCGACACCGCGCCCACCCGCAGGACCACCCCCTCCTGTCCCATCGCGTGCAGCAGGCCCGCCGCCCCCTCCGCCGGGAGGCCGGCGCGCTCGCGCACCTCGGCCAGGGTCAGGGGCTCGCGCGCGGCGGCCACCACCCGGTCGCGCAGCACGGCGTAGCCCGCCTGGTCCACGCCCGCGTTCCGCAGGCGCCACGCCTGGCTTCGCAGGTCGCGGTGGGTGGCGGCGAAGACCCAGCGCGCGCTCCGGACCGGCACCAGGTGCACGCTGGTGCGCATGGCCGGCATCCGCACCGCGGCCCGGTCCTCCTCCAGGCCCCGGTACTCCGCGGCGTCGAACCGCCGGACCCGGGCGGCCAGCGAGAGCGGGCCGCTGGGGTGGGATCCGTAGACCGCCACCACGTCGTCCAGCGCCGTGGCCAGGTCCGGCGCGGCCTCGCCGCCGAGCCGCTGGCGGCGCACGCTCCACGCCCGGACCCGTTCGGCGGGGGTCTCCACCGTCCGAGTATCCCCCCATCCCGGGTCGCACGGCCCGCCGCCGCGGGCGTACCCTCAACCCATGCGCCGGCCGGCCCGCCTCGCCTGGATCGCCGTGGCCTACCTCAGCCTGGGCATCGGCCTGGTCGGGGTGGTGGTCCCGGTGCTCCCCACCGCGCCCTTCGTGCTGCTCGCGGCCTACGCGGCCGCGCGATCGTCCCCCGCGCTCCACGCCCGCCTGCTCGGCCACCGCACCTTCGGGCCCATCATCGGCGACTGGCAGCGTCAGGGCGCGATCGGCCGGGGCCCCAAGATGATCGCCACCGCGATGATGGCCGCCTCGGTCGCGATCATGCTCCTGACCGCCCCCCGGGTGCTCGCCCTGGTCGCCACGGGCATCGTCGTGGTGGTCTGCCTCTGGATCTGGACGCGCCCGGAGCCCAGGGCGCCGGGCGCGTCCGTCCGGGCGCCTCAGGCCGGGGTTGCCCCTCCCCAGGCCGTCGCCCCGGACCAGTCGACGGCGATGGCCGGCTCGGAGCCCACCACCCAGGCGTCGTGACCCGGCGGCAGGAGCGAGACCTCCCCCGGCCCCACGTCGAACTCGGTCCCGTCGGCCATCACCACGTGCAGGATCCCCTGCAGGTGGTACTGGAAGTGCGGGGCCTCGCAGAGCTCGGTGCCCGCAAGGTCCTTCATGTGGGTGGTCCAGCGCCAGCCCGGCTCCACGGTGATGCGGCCGACCGTCCCGCCGCCGACCTCGATGAGCTCCAGCCTGGCCTTCTCGAACTGCCGGACCTCGGCCTCGGCGAAGTCCACGTGCTCGGCGCCCGCCATCTTTCTCCCCCTGATCGGATCCGCTGAATCGCGACTATCGGGCTCCGCTCCCACGCAGGGAACCCGGGAGATCCCTGGCCTTCGCCGGCGCCGGGGCCGAGGGGGGTCTCCCCGGACCGCTCAGCGGATGGTCACCGTGCCGCCGGCGGTGGCGATCGACGCCGCGCGGATGCCCGGCATCCCGTCGGCCACATGGCGCACCGGCAGCCCGTGGTCGCCGAGCCACGCCTCCACCAGCTCCGGGCGCTCGCCCACCTCGACCTCGGTGAACCCGCCGGGCGCCTGATCGTGGGCGGCCTCGCGCAGGCGCGCCTCCCACACCCGCAGCCGGTCCTCGCGCGCGATGGAGTAGGCGATGAAGAAGGGCAGGGGGTAACGGGCCATGCCGGCGGTCCGGAACATCGAGGTCGTCCCGTTGTCCATGACCATCTCCCCGGCCTGCACCGGGAGCCCGCGGCGGGCCGCCGTCTCGTCCAGGTCGTCCACGCCGATCACCCACCACAGCAGCCGGTCCTGTCCGGCCAGGGTCCGCTCGAGCCAGGCGCCGTCGTCCTTGGTGGTGTCCCCGATCCCCAGGAGCTCGAGGAAGAGCGGCGGCTGGAGCGGCACGAGCCGGTTGGTGGTGCCGCCCAGGTGGCGCCCGCCGGGCACCGACCCCAGGCCGTGCTCCCGGCGCAGGCGCTCCGCCGCGACGTCCACGTCGACCACCCCGTAGATCACGTGGTCGATGTACATGCCCTCGCCGGCCATGCCGCCTCCCGTCGCCGTCGCCCCGCGCGCCGGCCGCGCCGGGTGGTCCGTCGGCGGCCGGCCCACTGCCGGGGAGAGCCTACGACCCCGGCCGGGGCGCGTCGAGGCGGTCCCCGGGCGGGTCGACCGATGCCCTCGGCGGGCCGCCGGCGATTCCCTCCGGAGCCGCCAGATCGACGTCGACCCCGGCGTGCGCCTCGAGACCTCCGGCACCGGGCGGAAGCCCGTGCGCTCGCTCGGCGGGGTCGCCACCGACGTGCGGGTCGCGGGGCCGGCGACCGTCGGGAGCGGGGCGTCGCTCAGCGTGGCCAACATGCTGCAGCCCGACCTGGCCGGCAGGGTGGCCGGGCCCGGGACCCTCGCGCTCCGGGGCGGCATCCACGAGGTGCGCGCGAACGCCGGGCTGAACGGCCCGACCAGCCTGGAGGCCGACGCCGAGGTGCGCCTGCCGGCGAAGGGCACGATCCGCGCCGACGGCGCGATCACCCAGGCCGACGCCGACATCACCGGCGCCGGAGTCGGTGTCCTGCTGCGCCGCATCGACCGGGTGCGCGGCCTCGCGGCCGGAAGCCGCGTGCTCTCCGCCCGCCGCGCGGTGAGCCTGACCCGGCGATGGGCCGGGCCCGGTGGCCTCAGACCGCCACCGGCTGCCGGTCGCCCGCCGCCGCGCCGCGGACCGCGGCGATCCCGAGCACCACGAGCAGCACGCCGGCGAGGGGGGCGACCACGCTCCACCAGGCCAGCACCGCGAACGGCACCGCGCCGGCCACGACCAGGGCCGTCGCGACGCCGACGGGGATGCGGCGGCCGATCGCGAGGGTCGCGAGCACCAGGGCTCCGCCGGCCATCGCCAGCACGCCCGTGATGCCGAGGGCCACGGCGCCGAGCAGGATGTACAGCACGGCGAGCACCGCGGTGAGGATGCGCAGCCACCCGCGGCCGAGCGACCCGGCGAGCTCCCGGGGCGGGTGACCGGCGCTCGCCAGCAGGCCGGCGCCGCCGGCGACCAGCAGCAGGCCCGGCAGGTACCAGAGGCGGCCGGCGGTCGTGAAGCAGACCAGCCCGGGGAGCAGGAGCCCGGTGGCGCCGGTGAGCACCACCGCGGGCGTGCGCTTCGGCGTCGACCACAGCCACAGCGCCGTGGCGAGGGCGATCAGGGCGAGGATGAGCGTGACCAGGCCGAGGCGGGTGGTGTCGCTCTTGTCCCCCACCCACGAGCGGATGTCCGCCCCGATCGTGAGCTCGAGCAGGCCCACGACCACGCCGAGCGCGGCGCCGGCAAGGCCCAGCCCGAGCACCACGCGGTGGCCGGATCGCGGCGCGGGGCTCATGCGACGATGACCGCGTCGGTGCCGCGGCGCGGACCCCGGCGTGCGTCGCCGGTCGGGTATCCGATCCGGAACGCCGCAAGCCACTGCCCGTCGCGCCCGTCGATCAGCCCGGCGGCCGCGGCGCCGAAGCGCGGCCGGATGCCGAGCTGGCGCTCGCGGTCGGCGCGCTCGGTGACCTGGTTCATGTGCTGCAGCGCCAGGCCGTTGGCCGCCGCCCACAGGTGCACCCGCTCCAGGAGCCGGCCCCCGGCCAGCCGGGCGGCGTTCGACCGGGCGTCGGGCACGGTGACCACGCCGTAGGCGGCCGCGGTCGCGACCTGGGTGTCGCGGGTGGCGTCACGCCACGCCCGGTCGCCGGCGTTCCGGGACTGCCGGGGCAGGATCTTCGCGAGGGAGGTGGTCAGGTCCGAGAGCCCGGCGGTGTCGACGTTCACCCCGTCGCGGACGCGCATGAAGTGGTCCCAGTCCTGGCGGAACCACGCGAAGGCCGCCTTCGACTGGGCCTCATCGGCGATGAACGCGTCCGTCGCCGCGATCAGCAGGTCCCCGACCCGCCGCCGCCCGGCCTCATCGGCGAACCAGACCAGGCGCGTGCCGGGCAGGCCGTCGGCCAGCCGGGCCATCTCCTCGAGCCCGGCCGGCGGCACGGCCCGCCCGCTCCGGAACGCGGCCCGGTCGGTGTGCCGGTCGGGGATGGCCTCGTGCAGGCGGGATGCGCGCGGGGCGCCCCGGGTGAGGGTGACCCGCGCGACATGGGCGGGATCGCGCGGATCGGGCATCAGCACGACCGCGCTCCGGTACCCGCCGGCCTCGCCGGCGAGGACCAGGTTCTCCAGCGCGCATCCGAGCCCGACGTACAGCTCGCGCCGCAGCGGATCGGCGGCCCCGAGGTTCCGGGCCGGATCGGCGTACACGTCGATCTGCGACGCCCGGACGCGGAAGCGCCAGGGCTGGGTGTTGTGCGGGTTCGCGGCGAGGATCCCCGCGGCCACCATGCCCACCGGGCCACCCTGGTCCTGCCAGGTCCGCCAGGGATCGAACGCCGCGCCGTCCCCGGCGCTGAAGACGCCCTCGTCGTAGGCGCGGTAGCCGAGCGCCGCGGTGCCGACCACCAGCAGCGTCCCCGCCCCGAGGACCGCGCGCCGGAGGAACGTCCGCCGCGTCACCCCGGGATCGCCGGGCCCCGGCACCGGCTTCCTCGGTGCCGCCGCCCCATCCGGCGAGTCGGGGGCCAGGCGATCGGCCATCGCCCCGACCCTCCCACCACGGGCGACCCGCCGCATCGGCGAGAACCCGGAGCGGCCCCTGCGGGTACCCCGCACCGCCGCCTCCGGTCACCCGGGCCGGCTACGGCGGTGGCCGGCCGGGTGGCGCCCCGGCGCCCGCCCGGAGCCCGGCGACCGCCCCGTCCAGCGCCGCCGGACCCTCGTTCCGCCAGGCCTCGACCAGCGCGTCATCCACCGACCCACCGACCGTGAAGTCGGCGTGTCCGTGGGACACGACGACCTCCAGTGCATGGCGGCCGCGGTCGCTCCGCCAGAGCGACCACTCCCAGATCTCACCCCCGATGGCGTGCCAGCGCTCGTGCGGCGGGCCATCGACGCCGGTCGGGCGGGTGAGCTCCGGGGCGCGGTCGGCCATCACGCCCAGCACGACCCCGGCCCCGTCGTGCGGAGCGAGCACCGCCGCCGCCGCCGCGATGGACGCGTCGCTCCAGGGCCGGAGGGCGCCGGCGACCGCCACGCGGAACCAGTGATGGGGCAGCCGGGCGAGGACCTCGACATCGCCGTCACCCAGCCACGCGGCCGCCCGGCGGAGCACCAGATCCGGGCGCCGCTCGGCCAGGTCGCCGACCAGGGCCGCGCGCAGCGGGCCGGGCGGCGTCTGGTCCACCACGGCCTCCAGGGCGTCACCGACCGGATCCGGCCCGGACCGCGCCCGCGGCGACGCACACGCCGCGGCCGCACGGGCCAGCGTGTGGGCGACCGCGCCGGGCTCGGCTCCGCGACCCATCGGCGCGCATCATCCCAGAGGGCCCGTCGGCGCCGGTCCGGCCGCCGCGGTCCGGGCCGGCCACGGGGTGACCCGAGCGGGTCCCCCGAGCCCCTGGGGATCGGGGGCGAGGGCGCGATCGGGGTCGGCCGATCCGCCGAGCCGCTCCAGCACGGTGGCCCGGAGCCGCGCGAGCTCCTGGTCGACCGCGGCCCGGTGCTCGGGCAGCACCTCGTCGCGCAGGCGCAGCAGCAGCGCCTGAAGGCGCCGGACGACCTGGACCGAACCCCCGCCGTGCTGGCGGATCTCGGTGACGGCGAGCGCCAGGTCGTCCTCCCGGCGTCGCGGCGGGATCACGACCGGGGGGCGCCGCCTGCGTCGTGGTGGACCCCCCGTCCGGAGAAGTCGTTGCGGCCGACGACCAGCAGGAGGTCCTCCACGTGGTCGAGCACCTGGGTCGCCGTGGTCGGGTCGTTGACGGCGGGCACGCGGACGCCCTCGGCGTCCACCGGGGCCGGCGCGGCGCCCGCCCCCCGGGGCTGGACGAGGGCCAGGAACGCACGGGTGCCGAGTGGGCGTGAACGTCAGGGCCTCCGGCATGTCGACCATGTCCCCGACGCTCTCGACCCCCAGGGCCACGAGAGCGCCGGAGACGGCGCCGATCAGGGGGTCCCTTCGTTGCCGGGCCGGACGGCGTCGCGCACCTGCTCGACGACGCGGTCTGCGCCGATCTCGTCGAGGAGCCCGTCGCGGCGCATGAACTCGTGGGGATCCTGGCCCGCCCGGGCGATGGCCAGGGTCGTGCCCCGGCGCCCGCAGTCTGCGAGCACCGCGCGGATGGCGTCGTCGCCCGTCACGTCGATCTGGCTGACGCGCTGCAGGTCGAGGACCAGGGTGTGCGGGGGCGTGGGGCGTCCGTCCATCAGCTCGCGCAGCCGCGCCGCGACGATGTCGGCGTTCGAGAACACGATCGGCCCGTCGATGCGCACGACGAGGGCGCCCGGGACCTCCGCCGCCTCCGGATGCCGGGCGACGTCGATGAAGCTCCCGCTCGCCGGGTCGCGGCCGAGGACCGCGATGTGCGGGCGGTCGATGCGCCGGATCAGGAGCACGAAGCTGAGGACGACGCCGACGAGGATGCCGCCGAGGACGTCGAACAGCAGCACGCCCGCGGTCGCGCCCACCGCGAGCGTGAACTCCCCGCCGCTCACGCGGGCCAGCCGGGCGATCTTCGCGGGCCCGATCATCCCCCAGACCGCGTTGATGACGATCGCGGCGAGGGTGGGCTCCGGAAGCTGCTCGAACACCCCGGCGAGGAAGAGGATCGTCAGCAGGACGAGCCCGGCCGTGACCAGGAGAAGGACCGGAGTCCGCCCCCCGGCCTTCTCGGCGGCGGCGGACTTCGACAGGCTGCCGCACACCGAGTAGCCCTGGAGGACCCCGGCCCCCAGGTTGGCCGCCCCGTAGCCCACGAGCTCCCGGTCGGCGTCGACCTCACGGCCATGCCCGACCGCGAGCGCCTTGGCGACGGCGATCGACTCGGCGAAGCCCACCACCACGAGGGCGGCGGCGCCGGGCAGGAGCCCCCAGACGTCGTCGGCCGACACCGACGACCACGGCACGAACGAGAACCCGGTCGGGATGGGGCCCACCACGGCGACCTGGTCCTCGAGGCCCGAGGCGCTGGTGACCAGGATCGCGATGGCGGCGACGGCGAGGGCCGCCGGGAGGCGCGGCATGAGGCGCTCGGCCAGCAGGAGGGCGGCCAGGCAGACCAGGCCGACCCCGACCGACCAGGCCGACCAGTCCGCGATCGACCGGAGCCAGTCCAGGAGCACCTGGAGGGTGTTGCCGTCGGGCTTCGGGATCCCCACCAGTTTGGGGAGCTGGCCGATGACCACGTAGAGCCCGAGCCCGACGATGAAGCCGGTCAGGACCGGCGCGGCGAAGAACCGGGCCACCCAGCCCGTGCGAAGAAGGCCGAGCACCACGTAGAGCGCGCCGGCGAGCAGTGACAGCACGGCGGTGAGCGCGATGATCCGCTCCGGATCGGCTCCCGCGCCCGCCACGGCGGCGACGCCGCTCGCCGAGATGGCGGCGACCGCGGAGCTCGGGCCGACGAAGAGATCGCGTGACGAGCCGAACGCGAAGTAGCCCACGAGCGCGAGCGGCACGGCGTAGAGCCCGTACTGCACCGGGACCCCCGCGATGGCCGCGTAGGCCAGCGCCTCCGGCACCACCAGGGCCCAGAGCGTCGCCCCGGCCACGAGGTCGGGCGCGATCCAGTCCCTGCGGTAGCCCGGCAGCCAGCCCAGGCAGGGCAGGAGGCGCTCCGCGCGCCGCGGGGTCGCGTCCGGCATCGCCTCGGCCCGCCCCGGCCCGGCCCGCGCCTCAGGCGCGCGGGGCGGGGTCGGTGATCGGGATGCGCTGCTCCGCCCACCAGGCGGGAGGCTCCGGCTGGACGGGCGTGTAGGCCACCCGCTGCTCGCCGGCGATCGGCGGGAGCTGGTCGGCCACCCGCCCCTGACGGGCCAGCACGGCGTCCTTCGTCACGTTGAAGACGGTGAGATCCTGGGTCTGCACGACGGGCCCGTCGTAGACGGCGCGGAGCTCGGCGAAGATCATGGGGATCACCTGGGGCGACAGGAACGTGTGCCACAGGCCGGCCATCCGCGGGCGGACGAGGCCGAACACCGTGCCGGCCCCCGTCGGCGAGGTGTGGGCGGCGTTGAGCGCGATCGTCGCCCGCTCGATCGAGAGGCCCGTGGCCGCGGCGAGGACCGCGGCGGGCGGGAAGCACTCGTGGATCAGCAGGTCGACGCCGCCCTCGCAGGCGCGCACGAGCGGCCACCCGGGGCACGTGTCGCCCGAGTGGACGACGGTGAGCCCGGCGAAGTCGATGCGATAGCCGACGGCGCCGCTCAGCGCGTGGATCACGGGGAAGGACGTCACCGTGACGCCGTTCGCCTCGTAGACGACCCCGGTGCGGCTGAACTCGAACTCGGTCACCGACATCTCGAGGCTGTCGGGGTTGATCGGGCCGCTGCTGCCCGCGGTGTCCCAGGCGAGCGCCTCCTGCACCGACTCCACGAAGTGGCGGGTCCCCAGCCGCGGCTCGGTGCCGCTCGGGCCCCAGACGGCGACCGGCCGGTCGGCCCGCCCGATCTTGGCGTAGCTGCCCGAGAGGGTGATCAGGTCGGCCGTGTGGTCGGCGTGCAGGTGCGTGAAGAACACCTTGTCCAGCTTGTTGGCGGGCAGCTTCAGCGCCGCGTAGTTGGCGAGCGAGCCGCTCCCGAGGTCCAGGATGAGGATGTCCCGCTCGGCGTTGCCGATCTCGACGAGGACGCTGCCCGACGCCTGGGCGCGGGTGACCCACGGGTTGCCGCTCCCGAGCACCGTGACGCGCATCTCGCCGTCCTCGAGCGCCTCGTCGCCCGGCACGAACGCCTCCGCGTAGGGCCGGCGGGGCATGCCGACCACCGGCGTCGTCGTGATCGCCCGGGTCCCGCCGGCGAACGCGGGCTCCGGCAGGGACGTTGGGTCGCTGGTCGTCATCGGGCGCTCCCGGGGGTCTCCTGCACGCGTGGCGCGCGCTGGCGTCGTCGTGAGCCGAGCATCGCCGACCGGCGCCCCGCGCTCACCGTCCTGGCCCGGGTTCATCCGGGATGAACCTGGCCGCCGCGCCGGGGATAGGCTGGGGCCGATGCCGACGGGGGCGCCAGGCGCACGCATGGACACGGCGGGACGCGGCCCGCACGTGCCGCTGCTGCGCTCGAAGCTCACGCCGCCCCCGCCCCGGTCCGGGATCGCCTCCCGCGGCCGGCTCCTCGATCGCCTCCGCGAGGGCAGGGGCCGCCGGCTCACGCTGGTCTGCGCGCCGGCGGGGTACGGGAAGACCACGGTGCTCGCGCAGTGGCGCGAGGCCGACGCCGGGCGGACGCCGTTCGCCTGGGTGTCCGCGGACGACGGCGACCGGGACCCGGTCCGCTTCTGGAGCCACCTGATCGCCGCGCTCAAGGCCGTCCACCCGCGGGCGGGCGCGGCGTCGGCGGACGCGCTCGGCTCCGGGGCCGCCTCGCTCGCGGGCGTCGTCCTGCCGCTCCTCATGGATGAGCTCTCCGACGCGCCGCCGGCGGTCCTCGTCGTCGACGACTGGCACCTGGTGCGAAGCCCGGGGGGCGACGAGGCCATGCGGGTGCTGGTCGAGCACGCGCCGGAGCCGGTCCAGATCGTGCTCTCCAGCCGCGCCGAGCCGGACCTGCCCCTGGGTCGCCTGCGGGCCCACGGCGAGCTCCGCGAGCTCGGCGCCGCCGACCTCCGGCTCTCCCACGTGGAGGCGGCCTCGTTCCTGCGGGCGGCGAGCGTCGATCTGGGCCCGCGGGACGTCGCCCGCCTCACCGAGCGCACGGAGGGCTGGGCCGCCGGCCTCAGCCTGGCCTCGATCCTGCTCCGGCGCGAGGAGGACCCCGGCGCGTTCGTCCGCGACTTCGCCGGCGACTCGCGCCATCTCCTCGAATACCTCGCAGGGGACGTCCTCGCCGGCATCGGCCCGGAGATGCGCGGGTTCCTGCTCCGCGCGTCCGTCCTGCGGGAGGTGTCCGGCCCGGCGTGCGACGCCGTGCTCGCCACGCAGGGCTCGGCGGCGATGCTCGCCGAGGCCGAGCGCGCGAACCTCTTCCTGGTCCCCGTCGACCGGCACGGCGAGGCGTACCGCTTCCACGGGCTGTTCGCCGACGCCCTCCGGCGCGAGCTCCTGCGCGAGCACCCGGGGGAGGTCCCCGGGCTCCATGCCCGGGCCTCGGCCTGGTTCGACGCCCAGGGCGACGCCGACGCGGCGATCGAGCACGCGATCGCCGGTCGCGACGCCGAGCGGGCGAGCGACCTCGTCGCGCGCCACTGGCGGGGCCTGGTCCACGACGGCCGGCTGGCCAGCCTGGGGCGCTGGCTGGGGGAGCTCAGCTGGCCCGAGGCGGCCGCCGACCCCCAGCTCGCCCTGGTCCGGGCCTCGGTGGCCGCCCAGGACGCGCAGCCGGCCGACCGGATCGAGCACTGGCTCGGCGTCGCCGACGTCGCCCGGCCCCCCGCCCGGCTCGCGCTCGGGGTCGCCTCGATCGAGTCGGGGATCGCGATCCTGCGCTCGCTCTACCTGACGAGGGGCCCGGGGAGCGCGGAAGCCGCGGCGACGCGCGCGCTCCGGCTCGAGGCCCCCGAGAGCGCATGGCGCCGGCAGGCGCTCCTCGGGCTCGGGCAGGCGCGCGTCCTGCAGGGCCGGGCGGGTGAGGCGCGGGCGCCGCTCGAGGCGGCGCGCCGGCTCCCGGACCCGCAGGACCATGCCCCGGCGGCGGCGGCCGTGCTCGCCTACCTCGCGCTCGTGGAGCTCGAGGCCGGTGACCCGGCGGCCGCGCGGCGCCATGCGGATGAGTCCCTCGACCTGCTCGATGCGCGCGGCCTGGGCCGTTCCTACGTCGCCATGAACACGCACATCGCCCTCGCGGCGGTGTGCGCGGCGGAGGCCGACGCACACGGCGAGGCCGAGCACCTGGAGCTCGCGGCAGAGCTCAGCGCGCCGGCGCGACCGAGCCACTGGCACCTGCACGCGCTCGTGCGTCTCGTGTCGGCCCGGCGCCGCCTGGGCGATCTCGCCGGGGCGGCCGAGGCGGTCGAGTCGGCCCGCGCGGAGCTCGAGCGGCTTCCCGATCCGGGGGCGCTCGGCGCCCTCCTGGAGGTGGCCGCCGCCGAGCTGGCCAGACCGCCGCGGCACGAGGGCTTCTACGGGGAGCCGCTGAGCGACGCGGAGCGGCGCGTGCTCCGCCTGCTGGTCGCGGGCCGTTCGGTCGCCCAGGTGGCCCGGGATCTCCACCTGGCCCCCACGACGGTGAAGACGCATCGCCGCACGATCTACCGCAAGCTCGGCGTCGCGAGCCGGCAGGAGGCGACCCGGCGGGCCGCCGAGCTCTCGATCACCTCGACCGGGGATCGTCTCGGAGCCGTCCCACCGCCGCTTGACCAACGGTGACGTCGGCGGGGCGCGGCATCACATGACCCCATCGACCGGCGCGGGCCCGCCATCCCCCCCGCGGGCGCAGCACCGGCCGCGTCATCCCGACCCCGGTGGGACGACCCCTCCCGTCTCGCTGCCCGAGCGGCATGCCAGCCCACCGCGGACGGGGGTCCGGTCAGGCTTCGGCCGTCGGCGGCAGTGGGCGGCGGCGGCGCTCGGCCTCCTGGCGCTCGCCGGCGCCTGCGCCGCACTGCTGCCGTTCCGGGGCGACCTGTCGCCAGGGTCGATCGCGCTGCTCCTGCTGCCGCCCGCCCTGCTCGCCACCGCGGGTGGGCCGGTCCCCGGCGTGCTGGTCGCCCTCATCGGCGGCCTCGCGTTCAACGTGCTCTTCACCGAGCCCTACAACTCGCTGCGCATCGAGGCCGCCGAGTCGGTCGCGGCTCTCGTCGTCTACGTCACGGTGGGTGCGCGCGATGCCCGGCGCACGGCCGACGTCCGCGCCGGCGAGATCGACACCCTTGGCGCCGCCGCCGCCGACCTGCTGCGGCGCCCCGACCCCGGGCCGGCCCTCGACGCCGTCCTGACCCGGCTGCAGGCCGCCCTCGGCCTGCGCGGGGCGGCGCTCGCGCTGACGACTCCGGGCGCGACGCTGGAGCTCGGGGTGGGCGACGAGGTTCGGGCGCGGGCCGCGGTGCGGCCGACCCCGGGCCCACAGGCCATCCGCGACCGTGGGCTCATGGTGGTGCCGGTCGGAAGCTCCGGCGGGCTGCACGGCCTGCTGGCCGTCGACGCCGGCGACCGCGAGGTGGATGACGACGCGGCTCGCCTCACGAGGGGCGTCGCCGATGTGATCGGGCTGGCCGCCGCACGCATGGAGCTCGATGCGGAGCGCCTCGCACGCCGCTCGCTGGAGGAGTCCGACCGGCTGCGGGAGTCCCTGATCCGGACCGTCTCGCACGACCTGCGCACGCCCCTGGCCGCGATTCGGGCGGCCGCCGGCGCCCTCCGCGGCGGTGCTCCGGCGCAGGAGCACGATGCCCTGCTGGCCGACATCGAGGGCGAGGCCGAGCGCCTCTCGCGTCTGGTCTCGGACCTCCTCGACATGTCCCGGATCGAGGCCGGCGCGGTCCGTCCCCGCGCGGAGACGGTTCCCGTCGAGGAGCTCGCCTGGGAGGGTGTCGGAGCGGCCGGGCGCAGCCTCGGGGGGCGGGAGGTCGAGGTGCGGGTGGATCCCGCCACCCCCCCGGTGGTGTGCGACGAGGCGATCATGCGCCAGGTGATCGTGAACCTGATCGACAACGCCTGCCGCCACGCTCCCGGCGGTCCCCTCACCATCACCGGCGGGCCGGCGGGGGCCGGCCGAGTGGCCATCCGGGTGGTCGACCGGGGACCGGGCATCCCGCCCGGGGAGCGGGAGCGCGCCCTGGAGCCGTTCGTGCGGCTCGGTGGCGGCGGCACCGGCCGCGGGGCGGGCCTGGGCCTGGCGGTGGCCCGGGGCCTGGTCGAGGCGCAGGGCGGGACCCTGGCGATCACCGGGACCGAGGGCGGCGGCGCCACCGTGGTCGCGACGCTCCCGGCGGGGGAGGCGCGGTGAGGCCGCGACGGATCCTCGTGGTCGACGACGAGCCCGCCGTGCTCCGGGCGCTGCGCGTGGCCCTGGAGAGCCAGGGGTACGGGGTGATCGTGGCGCAGGGCGGCGAGCAGGCCGTACGCCACGCGGCCGCCGACGGTCCCGACCTGATCGTCCTCGACCTGGGGCTGCCCGACATCGACGGGCTCGAGGTGATCCGGCGGGTGCGGTCCTTCGCCTCCGCCCTGCCCATCCTGGTTCTGTCGGCCTGGGGGGAGGACCGCAGCAAGGTCGAGGCGCTCGACCTGGGCGCCGACGACTACGTGGTCAAGCCGTTCGCCGTCCCGGAGCTCCTCGCCCGGGTCCGGGTGGGCCTGCGCCATGCGCAGCGGTCGGAGGGCGCGGGCCACGAGGGCGCCCGCCTGGAGCGCGGCCCGCTCGTCGTGGACACCGCCGCGCACCGGGTGTGGCTGCGTGGCCGCGAGGTCAGCCTCACCCGCACGCAGTTCTCGCTGCTCGAGTGCCTGGCGCGCCGGCCCGGGCGGGTGATGACCCACCGGGCCATCGTCTCCGAGGTCTGGGGCGACCCCGGCGCCGCCGACGCCCAGAATCTGCGGGCCTTCATCTCCCAGCTGCGCCGCCGGATCGAGGATGACCCGGCCCGTCCCCGCTTCGTGCACACCGAGCCCGGGGTGGGCTACCGGTTCGAGCTGCGGGACGCCCCCTGATCGGCGGGCGCCGCGCCGCGCACCACGACGAGCGGGCTGCCGGCCCGGTCCCACAGCTGCGCGAGCTGGCCCTCCGGCCCCATGCGCACCTCGTCGCGTCGGTGGTCCACGAGCACCAGGTCGGCCGGCTCGCGGGCGAGGTGGTCGAGCAGCGCGCGGGCGAAGGAGCGTCCCACCAGGGGGCGGGCCTGCGCGGTCGCACCCAGCGCGGCCGCCCGGGAACGTCCCTCCTCGGCCACCGCGACGACCTGCTCGGCCGGGGCACCGGGGAGCGCCTCGGTGACCGGCACCACCTGCACCGCGCACGACACCACCTCGCCGCCCCGGCCGGTCAGCCGCACGGCGATCGGGAGCGCCGCGTCGGGCATCCCGGGATCGCGGCCCACCACGACCACGCGCCGGCCGGGGGCGGGCAGCGCCTGCCCGGCGCGCACGATGAGCGTGGTGGGCGAGCTCCGCCCGAGCGGCCCGCCGAGCAGCCGCGCGAGGCCCCCCCGCGCCTGCTCCCGGGCCCCCTCGGCGATCACCACGTCGAACCGCTCCTGCCCGACCAGCGCCTGCAGCCCGGCCGAGACCGACCGGCACCGGCACAGGCGCGTGTCACAGGCGCACGCCTGCCCGGTCACCCGCCCCTCGCCGGCCTCCAGCAGCGCCACCGCTGTGGCCACCGGCTCGTCCACGTTGGCCCGGAAGGGCTGGGTGAGCGGCATGACCAGCATCGCGGCCAGGACGACCTCCCCTCGCTCGCCGGCCAGCGCGGCGGCCAGGTCGAGGGCCAGCTCCGGCGGGCGGCCGTTGGCCACCACGAGCACCCGCAGGGGCGCCAGGCCGCTCATGGCGCCGCCGCCGGCGGCGCGGGCTCGGCGGCGACGAGCATGACGTCGACTCCGTCCAGGCGCTCCAGCAGCGCCCCCAGCAGGTCGCGGCGCAGGCGGGTGAGCACCCCGCCGGGCCGCGGGGCCATCATCACCAGCCGGGTCACGCCCCGCTCGCGCGCCATCAGCGCGATGACCTCGGCCAGGTCGTCCCCGGCCCGCCGGGGCACCAGGGCCACGACGTCGAGGTCGCCGCCCAGGCGCCGCGCCGTGCGCCACGCCCGGCGCACCAGCCGCTGGGCGCCGCGCACCGGCTCCGCCAGCACCATGACCCGCTCGGAGAGGAGCTTCGGGTGGACGGCCTGGTCGCGGGCCGGGGGCACGTCGCGCTGGATCTGCTCGTCCACCGCGCCGGCCACCTCCCGGAGCGCCACCTCGCGCAGCGCCGAGAGGTTGTGGGCGGTGAAGAAGTTGAGCAGTGCGGTGTCGACCCGCTCCTGCGGGTACACCTTCCCGGCCCGCAGCCGGGCCTGGAGGATCTCCGGGGTGAGATCGACCAGGGACACCTCGTCGGCCTCCAGCAGCACCCGGTCCGGCACCGTCTCGCGCACGCGCACGCCCGTCAGCTCGAAGACCCGGTCGTTCAGGCTCTCCAGATGCTGCACGTTCATCGTCGAGATGACGTCGATGCCGGCGTCCAGGATCCCGGCGACGTCGTGGTGGCGCTTGGGGTGCGGCATCCCCGGCGCGTTCGTGTGGGCGAGCTCGTCCACGAGCGCCACCTCTGGCCGGCGTGCGATCACCGCCGCGGTGTCCATGTCGCGCAGCACGACGCCGCGGTGGGTCACCTGCAGCGCCGGCACGACCTCCAGGCCCTCGGCCTGGGCTGCGGTCTCCGCGCGCCCGTGCGTCTCGAGCCATCCGATCACGACGTCCTGCCCCGAGCGCAGGCGCTCCCGGCCCTCCTGCAGCATCGCGTAGGTCTTGCCGACGCCGGCCGCCATCCCGACGTAGACCTTGAGCTCCCCCCGGTGGGCACGCGCGGCGGAGGTCACGCCCCGAGCGCCGAGAGCACCAGGTCGATGAGCTTGATCCCGGCGAACGGGACCAGGATCCCGCCGAGGCCGTAGATCAGCAGG
>JALOLS010000151.1 GCA_025455865.1 Thermoleophilia bacterium | reverse complement strand
GCCCGCGGCGTCGAGGAGCGCCACGCCGATCGCCGGGCGCAGGCCGACGGCGTGGACCGAGCGGCAGGGCCGGAGCAGGAGCCCCTCGCCCGGCCGCAGCCGGCCGGTGGCGAGCAGGCCGACGAGCCGGGCGAGGGGCCGCCCGGCCACATGGCACCGGGTGAGCAGCACCCGGCCCCGGCCGTCGAGCAGGACCGCGGTGCCGGTGGCGAGGCGCTCGGCATGCAGGGGACCCATGCCGGGATGATCCGCCGGGGCGCGTGGCGGGATGCGCGCCGGGCGTGCCGGGGCGCGCGCCGGGGTGTGACGGCGAGCGGGGCTGTCCGGGCCTCGGTCTACACTCGGCCGATCCCATGCGCGAACCGCCGCACCCTCCACCCATCGGCCGGACCGGTGGACACGACCCGCTGGACGTGCTCGCGGCCGTGCGGCGAATGGAGTCCGAGCTGGCCGACCAGCGCGCCCGCGGCGCCGCGGCGCTCGACCTGCACGACCTGCGCCGGCTGATCGCCGAGGACGCCGCGCGCGAGCGCCGGCAGGTGGTCGACGACATGGCGGTCATCGTCGACCTCATCGGGGCGTCGTGGCGGCGCACCGCCGAGGACCTCGCCCGGCTCACCGCCGAGATCGCCGACCTGCGGCGCATCGCCGACGACGCGCGGCGGGCGCTCGGCGGCGCCCGCATCGAGGTCCGCATCGACACCGGGGAGGATCCCGGCCCCGGGCGCCCCGCCCCGGCGTCCGCCGAGCACGACGCGAACGGCGGGGTCCTCGGCCGGGCGATGGGCGCGCTCGGCGCCCCCAGCCCCCGCACCGGGGGCGGCTGGCGTCCGCCGGCCGACCCCCGCGACCCCGCCGAGTAGCCCGGGCTCAGTCGGTCGGGCGCACCGACCCCTGCAGGGCGGCCATCGCCCGGGCGAACATGATCCCCATCGCGTCGGCCGCCTCGTCGGGGGTGGCGCGGGGCTCGAGCGCCCGCAGCCCGGCCGTGGCGAGCTGGACGGCCTGGACGACGACCTGCCAGCGGTCGACCGGGGCGAGGTGCCCCCCGCCCTCGGCCTGCATCTCCTCGAACGCCTCGCGCTGGGCGCGCATGAGCTCCTTCAGGCGCTCCTTGAACTCCTCGCCGGCCCCCTCGCCGAACGCGAAGCCGAAGGGGAACTCGGGGTCGTCGCTCACAGCCGGATCTCCCGGAGCGGCGTGCGGCTGAACAGGTGGATGGTGTCCACGAACCGCACGGTGTGGTCGAACAGGTCCATCACGATCGAGTGCGTGCGGGCGCCGTCGCGGAAGTAGCGCACCCCGCGCAGCAGGTTGCCGTCGGTGACCCCGGTGGCGATGACGTACATCGGCCCGGGGCACAGGTCCCGGGTGAGCATCACGCGGTCGGGGTCGCTGATGCCGTGGCGCACCAGGCGCTCCCGCTCCGCGTCGTTGCGCGGCCACATCTTGGCCTGGATCTCGCCGCCGAGGATCTCCAGCGCCGCCGCGGTGATGACGCCCTCGGTGGAGCCGCCGATCCCCACGTAGACGTGGTCGCCGGTCCCGCGCACGCCGGCCGAGAGGCTCGCGGTGATGTCGCCGTCGGGGATGAGCCGGATGCGCGCGCCGGCCGCACGGATCTCCTCGATGAGCTCGCGGTGGCGGGGCCGGTCGAGCACGATGACCGTGAGGTCGCGGATGCGCCGCTGGTAGCAGCGGGCGACCACGTCGAGGGTCTCGGCGACCGGGGCGGTGATGTCGACCCGCCCGCGGGCGGTCGGGCCCACGCAGAGCTTCTGCATGTACATGTCCGGCGCGGAGAAGATGCCGCCGGGCTGGCCGATGGCGCACACCGCGATGGCCCCGGCGTCACCGCGGGCGACCAGGTCGGTCCCCTCGAGCGGGTCGACCGCGATCTCGCACGGCATGCCGCCGGCGCCGACCACCTCGCCCACGTAGAGCTCCGGGGCCTCGTCCTTCTCGCCCTCGCCGATGACCACGGTGCCGGTGATCGGGAGCGTCCCGAACGTCTTGCGCATGGCGTCGACCGCCGCGCCGTCGGCCAGCTTGCGCTCGCCCTGTCCCACCCAGCGGGCCGACGCGAGCGCCGCCTGCTCGGTGACGGCCATGAACTCGACCGCCGTGACCCGGCGGTGGCCGTCCAGTGCCGCGGCCTCGGGGGCCGTCTCCTCCGCGGTCTCGCTCATCTCGCGCCTCCCTGGTGGTGGGCCCGGCGGGCGCGGACCTGAGCGCTCAGCCGGCGGCCAGTACCGGCGAGGCTACCACCGGCGCCCGGCCCCGGGCACGGCCCGACCGTCCCCGGGGCGGCGACGGAGTTCCCCACTACCCTTGCCCCTCAGTGAGCGCCCTGGCCCGGATCCGCCTGCCTGCGCTCGTGCTGGTCGCCGGCGCCTCGTCGCTGGCCGCCGAGATGGCCGGCGCCCGGCTCCTGGCCCCCTACTTCGGCGCGAGCAACCTGGTGTGGGCCAACGTGATCGGGCTCACCCTGATCTACCTGGCCGCCGGCTACTGGCTCGGCGGGAAGTTCGCCGACCGCTACCCCACCGAGCAGGCCCTCGGGCTGGTGGTGATGGGCGCGGCGGTGTCGCTGGCCCTCCTGCCGTTCGCCACCCGGCCGCTGTTCGACGCCGCCCAGGGCGCCTTCGAGGACCTCTCGGCCGGCGCCTTCGTCGCCTCGTTCCTCGGGGCGATGCTGATGTTCGCGGTGCCGATGACCCTGCTCGGCGCGGTCGCCCCGTGGGCCATCCGCCTCTCGGTGGTCGACGTCGCGAGCGCCGGGAGCGTGGCCGGGCGCCTGTACGCGCTGTCCACCCTCGGATCGATCGCCGGGACGTTCCTGCCGGTCCTGGTGATCATCCCGGCCATCGGCACCCGCCGCACGCTGCTGGCCATCGCGGCGCTGCTGGCGCTCTCGGCCGTGCCGCTGATCGGCCGGCGCTGGGCGCTCGCCCCCGCGGCGCTGGCGGCGCTGGCGCTGGTGCCCCTCGGCCAGGTGAAGGCCGCCCCCGGGGAGGAGGTCCTCTTCGAGGGCGAGAGCCCGTATCAGTTCGTGCAGGTGGTCCGCCGCGACGACGGTGACGTGCTCCTGCGCCTGAACGAGGGCTGGGCGGTCCACTCGCTCACCCCCGCCCGCGGCGTGATGACCGACGGCTACTGGGACGCCTTCACCGTGCTCCCGCTGCTGACCGGGCGGCCGGACGGGCGCGTGGCGGTGCTCGGCAACGCCGGCGGGACCACCGCCAACCAGTACGCCGCCCTGTGGCCGTCCGCGCCCATCGACGGGGTCGAGATCGACCCGGTCGTCAGCGACGCCGGCCGGCGGTACATGGGGATGACCAACCCGCGCCTGACCGTCCACACCGCCGACGCCCGGTTCTGGCTGCGCGGCACCGACGCCCGGTTCGACGCGGTCGTGGTCGACGCCTACCGCCAGCCCTACATCCCCTTCCACCTGGCGACCCGGGAGTTCTTCCGCCTGGTCCGCGAGCGCCTGCGGCCCGGCGGGGTGGTGGCGATCAACGTGGGCACCCCACCCGACCAGACCGAGGTCGTCGACCGGATCGCCGACTCCATGCGGGCCGAGTTCCCGGCCGTGCTGGTGTCGCGCTATGAGCGGTTCAACTCGGTGGTGCTCGGCTTCACCGACCCGGCCGCGGCCCGCGAGGCGATCTCCCGGCTGGCCGACGCATCCGGCCCGGTGGCCGGTCCGGCCGCCCGGCTCTCGGCGACCCTGCGTGAGGTCCGCGCCGGGGGGGAGCCGATGACCGACGACCTGGCCCCGGTCGAGACGCTCACCGACCGCGCGATCCTCGACTACCTGCGCGAGGGAGCACCGGGGGCGTAGCCTGCCCGGCATGGCACGCGGCCCGGGGAGCCAGACCCGCCGACACGGGCGCTGGTACGCGGGCGGCGTCGGGTACTGCCTGGCGGCCGCCCTCTTCCTGGCCGGGCTCGGCGCCTACGGCGTGGCCTCGCCCGGGGTCGCGCCGCGGTGGGTGTTCGCGGCGATCTTCGGCGGCCTCGCCCTGCTCTTCCTCCTGGCTGCCTGGGGGGCGCACCTGCGCCGGCGGCCGCGCCGGGCCGGCGCCTTCCGGGTGGTCGCCACGCCGCAGGCCCTGAGGCGCGGGGATGACGTGCAGGCGAGCCTGGAGGTCACCGCGACGGTGCGCGGCCCGCTGCGGGTCGGGCTGGTGCTGCTGGAGCGCTACGACGTGATGGAGAGCCGCACCGACGGGGAGCACACCTACGAGGAGCGGGTCACCCGGGAGGCGCGGGCCCACGAGGACTGGCGCGACGCCGACGGGGCGCCCGGCGAGCAGCGGTTCCGGTTCTCGGTCCCCGCCGGCGCCCCCTACAGCCACGAGGGGGACGCGGTGTCGTGGATCTGGGTCGTCGAGGCGCGCGAGCAGGCGGGGCGGCGGCGGGACGCGGTGGCGCAGGCCACGCTGCAGGTCGCGCCGTGAGGATCGAGGTGAGCGTCGACCGCACGTCCTACCGGCCCGGGGAGGAGGTGCGCGGCCAGGTCGCGATCCTCGAGGGCGGGCCGGCGCGGCGCCTGCTGGTGCGGCTGCGCCTGGATGAGGTCACCCCGAACGTGCGGGTCGCCGCGGTGACCGTTGACGGCGGCGAGCTGGCCCGGCTCGGGCCCCCCGGATGCCCTTGCGGCCCTCCCAGAGGACTCGGGCCCCCCGGATGCCCTTGAGGCCCTCCCAGAGGACTCGGGCCCCCCGGATGCCCTTGCGGCCCTCCCAGAGGACTCGGGCCCCCCGGATGCCCTTGAGGCCCTCCCAGAGGACTCGGGCCTCGGGCAGCGCCCGTCACTTCACCACCTCATGCCACTCCGCCGGCGCACCGTCGACCAGCGCCTGGGCCATGTCGAGCGCACGACGCAGGAACTTGACGTTGTGCACGCGGAAGATGCGGGCGCCCCGGGCCAGGCACCACGTCATGCCGGCCGTGGTGCCGGCCAGGCGCTGCTTGGCCACCGTGCCGGTCACCGCGCCGATCACCTTCTTGTTGGAGATCGGGACGAACACCGGGCGCCCGAGCGCGACCACCTCGTCGATCCGGTGGAGCAGGTCCAGATCCTGCGGCGGTGACTTGCCGAGCCCGACCCCCGGGTCGATCACCACCCGCTCCGCGGGGATGCCGGCCTCGCCGGCGCGCGCGAGCGCCTCGCTTGCCCAGGCGGCCACCGCGGCGGGCACGTCGACGTCGGGGAACGAGGTGGGCCGCACCTTGGGCGGCCCGAAGAAGTGGGTGAGCACCACCCCCACCCCGCCGGCCGCCGCCACCCGGGCCATCTCCGGGTCGCGCAGGCCGGTGGGGTCGTTCAGGATCACCGCGCCGGCCGCGATGGCCGCCTCGGCCACCGGCACCTTGTAGGTGTCGACGGCCACCGGGACCTCGAGCCGGCGGCTGAGCTCGCGGACCACCGGCACCACCCGGGCGATCTCGACCTCGACCGCGGTCTCCGGCGCGAACCGCAGCGACTCCCCGCCGACCTCCACCACGTCGGCCCCCTGCCGGGCCAGGCGCAGGCCGTGGGCCACCGCGCGCCCGGGGTCGTGGTGGGCGCCCTCGTCGGTGAACGAGTCGGGGGTCGCGTTCACGATGCCCACCAGGCGCCCGCGGGCGCAGTCGAGCGCCCCGCCCGCGTGGCGCCAGACCGGGGCGGGGCGGGCGCTCACCCCACCGCGCGGGCGAGGCGGGTCTGCTCGGTGCCGCCCCACCGCGCCCGCACCCCCTGCGGCGCGGCGCGCTCCACCCGCACCTCGGCCTCCACGCCGGCCGCGCCGAGCGCCGTGCGCGCCGCGGCCGCCACCGCGCCCACGGCCTCGCGGTGACACCACATGAGCATGCTCGGGCCGGAGCCCGAGATGGTCACCCCGAGCAGGCCGTCGGCCGCCACCCCGCGCAGCGCCTCGAGCCCCGGGCAGAGCGGCCCCCGGTAGGGCTCGTGCAGCCGGTCGGGCAGCAGCGCCGGCAGGTCGTCCAGGCGCCCCTCGCCGAGCGCGAGCACCAGGCCGACCGCCCGGGCCAGGGTGTCGGCCGCGTCGCGCAGGGGCACCGCGGCCGGGAGGGCCTTGCGCGCGCGCTCGGTGGAGACCCGCGCGGCGGGCACGACCACGCAGAACGCGAGGCCGTCCGGCGGCGGGATGCGCCGGGCCCGCACCGGGTCCGGGCTGACCGCGACGATCCCGCCCTCCAGGCAGGCCGCGGCGTTGTCGGCATGGCCCTCCAGCTCGGTCGCCCGCCGCAGGAGCTCATCCGGCGACCAGCGAAGGCCCCCGAGGGCGTTGGCGGCCACCAGCCCGGCGCACACGGCGGCCGACGACGACCCCAGGCCGCTCCCCATGGGGATGCGGTTGGTGCACTCCACCAGCAGGCCGTCCAGCGTCGCCAGCCCGCCCGCCATGGCCCGGCAGAGCAGGTTGCGCTCGTCCAGCGGGAGCTCGCCGGCCCCCGCCCCGCGCACCCGGACCTCCAGCGGCCCCGGGCGGCGGGTGATCACCACCTCGTTGGCCAGGTCGAGCGCGAGCGCGAGCGCGTCGAACCCGGGCCCGAGGTTGGCCGAGGTGGCCGGCGCGGTGACGGTCAGGGTCTCGGTGACCCCGGATGTGCCCGCCTCAGCCGAAGAGGGCCTCCTCGACCGGGCCGAGCTCGGCCGGCACGTGGACGATGCCCTCGAGGCCCCCGCCCATCGCGGTGTCGGGGTCCTTCAGCCCGTGACCGGTGAGCACGCAGACCACCCGCTCCCCGTCGCGGAACGCACCCTCGGCCTGGCGCTTGATCAGCCCGGCGACCGAGGCCGCCGAGGCCGGCTCGCAGAAGACCCCCTCGGTGGTGGCGAGCAGCCGGTAGGCCGCGAGGATCTCCTCGTCGCTCACCGCCGCCACGCCGCCGCCGGTCTCGCGCATCGCGCCCATCGCCTGCTCCCAGCGCACCGGGTTCCCGATGCGGATGGCGGTCGCGATCGTCTCCGGGTGGTCGACCCGGTGCCCGAGGACCAGCGGTGCGGCGCCGGCCGCCTGGAAGCCCATCATCCGGGGCAGGCGCGTGGCCCGGCCGAGGTCGCGGTAGGCGGTGAACCCCAGGTGGTAGGCGGTGATGTTGCCGGCGTTGCCGACCGGGATGCACAGCACGTCCGGGGCGTCGCCGAGGTCGTCACAGATCTCCCAGGCCCCGCTCTTCTGCCCCTCGAGCCGGTAGGGGTTCAGGTTGTTGACCAGCGCGATCGGCCGCCGCTCCACCAGCTCGCGCACGACGTCCAGCGCGTCGTCGAAGTTGCCCTCCATCGCGAGCACCACCGCGCCGTGCACCAGGGCCTGGGCGAGCTTGCCGGCGGCGA
>JALOLS010000004.1 GCA_025455865.1 Thermoleophilia bacterium | reverse complement strand
CGGTCTCGAACCAGACCTTCGTGCCGTCGGCGGTGGCACCCCGGAAGTCGGCCTGCAGGTCGGCCGTGCCGGGGCTGATGAGGGTGAGCGAGCCGTCCGGCCGGCGCTCGTACACGTCCCAGGTGGCGTCGGCGTCCTGGGGCAGGAGCTTCGCCCCGGTCGCGAACCAGACCCGGCTGCCGTCGGCGGTCGCGCCGCCGAACTCGGCGTCCTCCACCGCGTCGCCCCCGCTGATGAGGCGGGTGGCCCGGTCGCCGGGGACGGCCAGGGCCAGCGCCGCGGCCCCGAGCAGTGCCGCCGCGCTCGCGATCACCCACCGGCCCCTGGATCTCACCTGCGTCCTCCCTGGAAGTGACCGCGGGATCATCGCCCGGGCGTCCCCGCACGGCAACTGGACGGGGGGCCAGATCGACCTGACCGGACGGCGAGGGGTCAGCGCCACGGCGGCCCTGCCGATGCAGTGGAGGACGAGCCTCCCCGCAAGGACCCCTCCCCCATGCGCATCGCCCGCCTCGCCCTCGCCCTGATCTGGCTGCTCGGCCTGCCCGCCGGCGCCCTCGCCGCCCAGGCCTGGCCGCTGCTCGGCAGCGAGAAGGTCCACCCGGAGAGCACCCCGCCGGCCCGGCCGGCCCCGGCGCTCTGGCTGCAGGCCGCGCAGGACGACGTGGAGGGCGGCATCGTCGCGCTCCGCTCAGAGGGCGCGGTCAGCGTGCCCGCCACCGTGGGCGACCTCACCGGCCCCTCGGGCGTCATCCCGGCCACCGCCGTGCGGCGCTTCCGGGTGGGCTACGTCCCGGTCTCGCGCCCCTCGACCGGGGTCGACCGCCTGGACTCGGCCGAGTACCCCGACCCGCTGGTCCCGCTGGACGGCCCGCTCGTGGTGCCCGCCGGGCGGACGACCGGGCTCTATGTGCAGGTGACGGTGCCCGCCGGGACGGCGCCCGGCCGCTACGAGGCCGTGATCGACCTGGGCCCGATCGGGAGCCTGCCGCTGCGCGTGGACGTGTTCGGGGTGCGCGCCGGCCGCGACGGCTTCCCGGTCGTCGCCCGGCTGGAGCCGCTCTCGCTCGCGACCGCCCTGGGGGTGCGCCAGTACGACGCGCGCCTGGTGGAGGGGATCCTCGGCGATCTGCTGCCGATGCTGCGCGCGCACGGGGTGAGCCCGGCCAAGGCCCCGCTCACCGACCCGAAGATCGACGCCGGCTGGAGCGCCGACTACCGGGACCGGACCGACGTCGGCGAGGGCCCGGTCAAGCTGGTCGGCACGAACCTCGACCGCTTCCTGGGCCTGGGCTTCGGATGGATCGAGGCCCCGTTCGAGGTGCGCGTGCCGGCGGCGGCCGGCGAGGCGCGCGATCCCGGCTTCACCGACCCGCGCCGCGCCACCCTCGCGCGCTCGCTCGCCCAGGCGCTCGCCGGCCACGGCCCGCGGGCCTTCGCGCTCCCGGTGGACGAGCCCGCGCCGGATCAGTACCCGGCGGTGGCCCGGGCCGGGCGGATCCTGCACCAGCACGCCCCCGGCGTCCAGGTGATGGTCACCGAGGCCCCCAACCCGGAGGCGCGCCGGGTCATGGCGGGCGCGGTCGACCTGTGGGCCCCGCCGGTCTGGGACCACTACCTGCACCGCGACCAGCTGGCCGCCGAGCGGGCCGCCGGCCGGGGCACCTGGTGGTACACCTACGGATCGGACACCCAGCGGTTCACGATGAACCTGCTCATCGACAAGCCCACCACCGAGGCGCGCGTGAGCGGGTGGCTGGCCGCCGAGGAGGGCGTCCAGGGGATGTTCTACTACTCGATGAACTCCTGGGTGAAGGCCGACGCCCGCTACCAGAGCCCCTGGTCGGAGCCCTGGTACCTGTCCCACGTCAAGGCCGAGGAGCGCTGCGGCGGGGCGCCCCGTCCGGTGGGCGGGAACGGCGAGGCGAGCCTCATCTACCCGAGCGGCGACCCGCGCCGGCCGGCCTTCGGGTCGCTGCGGCTGGAGGCGCTGCGCGACGGGATCGAGGACCACGCGGTCCTCGGCGCCCTGCGCGACCGGCAGCCCGCCTACTGGCAGCGGATCATGGACGGCCTCTCCCGGGCCTACTCGGGCCCGAACGAGGGCTTCGACTCGTGCAAGCCGACCAACCGGCTGCCCTACCTCCCGGTGGTGGCGACCGATCCGCAGGACGTGATGGCCGCGCGGTACGCCGCCCTCCTGAAGCTCTCCGGCGGCCGCCTCGCGCGCCTGTCGGGGCGGGTTGTCTCGGGCGGGCGCCCGGTGGCCGGCGCGGTCGTGCGCTTCGGCCTGTTCAGCACCACGACGGACGCCGGGGGCGCGTGGGTGCTGGACGAGGTGCCGCCGCTGCCGGGCCGGCTGGTGATCAGCCGGGATCCGGAGGGCCTGGTGGACCCCATGGTGATCGACGTGACCGATGAGCAGCTCCAGGCCGGCGACGGCCAGGTGCGGGTGCCCGCGGCCCTGCCGCGCCGGGCCGAGCGGCCGGTGTTCGCGACCGCGCGGGAGCTGCGGCTCTTCCGCGCCCGGCGCGCCCCGGCCCGCGCCCGGGTGAAGGGCAGGGCCATCGACATCCGCATCTCGCGGCGCTACCTGCAGAACGGGCGCGAGCCCAACGGGGGCCGGATCGTGGCGCCCGAGGTGGAGGGGTGGCTCCCGCGTGGGGCCGCGGGCCGCCGGGCGCGCGACTGGCGGGGCTGGCGATACCTGGAGCTCGACGCGGCGGTGAGGAGCACCGGCCGCGCCGACCAGCCGTGGCGGCTGGTGGTGACCCCGGGCAACTGGCGGAGCGCGCGCTACCTGGTCATCGGCCAGGCCCGCCAGCATCTTCGCCTGGACCTCAAGGGGCTCCCGCTGCGCGACGTGCGCTACCTGCGCTTCGGCCTGGAGAGCGCGCTGCCGGTCCAGCGCCGCGGCGGACACACCCCGACCGCGGAGCTCGAGATCTCGGGGATGCGCCTGACCCGCTGACCGGGGCCGGGCTCAAGCTCCGCGCGGCCCCGGCCGATTCCCCGGCGGCCTGCCGAGGTTCCGCAGGCGGACACGTCGACGTCGGCGCAGACGCGGAGGTCGGGTTCGGTGCGATGGCTGGACGACTGGGGGATCGGCCGGAAGCTCGCGGCCGGGTTCGGGACGGTGATCGCGGTGCTCCTCGGGGCGCTCGGGGTCACCCTGGCACTGTCAGGCGCCGCGCAGTCGGCGTGGTCGGGCACCGCCCGGTGGGACGCGGCCACGGCCGCGGCCGCGGCGCAGGTGCGGGGCATCCAGGAGCAGATGACCGCGCAGGCGCGCGCGGTGGCGACGATGGACGCCGGGCAGCGCGACGCCTTCGAGGCGGCGGTGGCGGCCGGCACGGCGGCGAGCGAGCGACTGGCCGCCCTGGGTGACCCGGTCATCGCCCGCATCTCCCGCGAGGCCGAGGCGGCGGACAACCGCCACGACGCGGCCGTGCGCGCCGAACTTTTCCCCGCCGTCGCCCGCGGCGACGGGGACGCCGCACGGGCCGCCCTGGCGCGGGCGGATGAGGCGGTGCAGGTGGGCTACGCCGGGGCGCGCTCCATCCAGGAGCGGGTGGACGCCCTGCGCGCGGCCGACGTGGCCTCGGCGTCCTCCTCGGCCGCGCTCGCCCGCTCCATCGGCATCGCGGTCGCCCTGGCCGGGCTGCTCGTCGGCGTCTGGGTGGCGTGGCTCCTCACCCGGTCCATCCGGCGGCCGGTGGTGGAGCTCAGGTCGCGCCTGGAGGAGATCGCCGACGGCGACCACGACCTCACCCGCCGCGTCAGCACGACGCGCGGGGACGAGATCGGGGGGCTCGGCCGGGCCTTCGACCGCTTCACCGAGCAGGTGCACGGGCTGGTGCGCCAGGTCGCCGAGGCGGCCGTGCGCCTGCGGGAGACCGCCGGCCACGTGGCGCGCGCCTCGGCGGAGTCGGGCGCGGCGGTCGGCGAGATCGCCGTGACGGTCGAGCGGGTCGCGCAGGGCTCCGAGCAGCAGGCCGGGCAGGCGGCCGACGTGTCGCGGGCGGTCGGGGAGGTGGCCGACCAGGTCGCCGCCCTGGCCGCCGCGGGCGAGGCGGCGGCCGGCGCGGCCCTCGCGGCCGACCGCACGGCGGCCGACGGCTTCGCCACCGCCGACGAGGCCGGCCTGGCCATGCGCGAGATCCAGCGCAGCGTGGGCGAGGCCGGCGCGGTGGTGGGCGGCCTGGGCGAGCGCGGGCAGGCGATCGGCGAGATCGTCGGCACCATCGGCGACATCGCCGGGCAGACCAACCTGCTGGCCCTGAACGCGGCCATCGAGGCCGCCCGGGCCGGCGAGCAGGGCCGCGGCTTCGCGGTGGTGGCCGAGGAGGTCCGCAAGCTGGCCGAGCAGAGCGCGCAGGCGGCGGAGTCCATCGGCCGGATCGTCGCCGACGTGCAGGCCGAGACGCGGCGGGCGGTGGACGCGATGGCGGCGAGCGACCGCCGGGTGGGCGAGGGCGCCGACCGCGTCGACGCGGCCGGGCGGGCGTTCGCGGGGATCCGCGCGCAGGTCGCCGACGTGGCCGGCCAGGTGGCGACGGTGGCCGAGTCGGCCGAGCGGATGCGCGGCGCCGCCGAGGCGGCGGAGGCCGGGATCACCGCGGTGGCCGAGGTCAGCCAGGACACCGCGGCCGCCACCCAGCAGGCCGCCGCCGCCGGCGAGGAGACCTCGGCGGCGACCGAGCAGGTGTCCCACGCGGCCGAGGAGGTGGCCGAGGCGGCCGGCGGGCTCTCGGCCCTGGTCGGGCGCTTTCGGGTCTAGGAGACTGCCCTTGACCCAAGACCCGCCTCCCGGGGAGCCAATCGCACGGAGATCGGTGACCTCGAGGACCTCGCATGTACTGGTGGTACATGCGATTCCGAGGGTGCCGAGGTGCGCCGCGATGCAGCCGACGGGTGGCGGGTCGCCTTTGTGGACCGGCCCCCGGCTCGGCCCCTACCGGGCGGTGCGCACCGCGCGCACCGCCCGGTCCATCTCGCGGCGCACCTCGCGCTCCTTGATCGCCCGGCGCTTGTCGTGCTGTGCCTTGCCCCGCCCCAGGCCGAGCTCGATCTTGGCGCGGCCCTCCTTGAAGTAGAGCCGCAGGGGGATCAGCGAGAGCCCGCGCTCGGCGAGGCGCTGGCGGATGCGCTCGATCTCCTGCCGGTGGAGCAGCAGCTTGCGCGTGCGGCCGGTGTCGTGGCCGTCGCGTCCCGCCTGCGCGTACTCGGCGATGTGCATGCCGACCAGGAAGACCTCGCCGTCGCGCACCTGCGCGTAGGCGTCGCGGATGACCCCGCCCCGCTCGCGCAGGCCCTTGACCTCGCTGCCGACCAGCACGATGCCCGCCTCGAAGCGCTCCACGATCTCGTAGTCGTGGAAGGCCTTGCGGTTCTGGGCGACGTCGCGGAACCGCTCGTCGCGCTTCTTGTCCTTGCCGGGCGCCATGGGGGCGCGATGGTACCGCAGCCCGTCAGCGCCCCCCGCGCGCCGGGCGGCCCCGCCGGCCCCGCACGCGCTCGGGCTCCGGCCGCCCCCGGCGGAGGGCCGGCTCGAGGGTCACGCGCCCGCGCAGCGGCTCGATCTCGGCCACCCGCACCGGGACCCGGTCCCCGATCGCGATGCGCTCCCCGGTCGCCTCGCCGGTCACCGCGGTGTCGAGCGGGTCGATCCGGTAGTGGTCCCGGTCCATCCACCGCAGGGGCAGGAAGCCCTCGAAGGCCTCGCCGAAGACCAGGAAGAGGCCGGCGGGGGCCATCCCGGTGACCTCGGCCTCGTGGACCTCGTCCCACCCGCCGCGCTCCATGCGGTCGCGCAGCAGGTAGGCCAGGCACATGCGGTCGGCCCGCCGCTCGAGATCGGCCGCCGCGCGCTCGGTCTCGGAGCTCTGCACGGCCGCCTCGGCGATCCAGGCCCGGTCGGGGGCCGGCTCGCCGAGGCCGAGCGCGTGCAGCAGCGAGCGGTGGGCGATCAGGTCCGGATAGCGGCGGATGGGCGAGGTGAAGTGCAGGTACGCGCTCGACGCCAGGCCGGAGTGGGACGGGTCGTCGGGGGTGTAGACCGCCTGGCGGAGCGCCCGCAGGACCAGGTACGGCAGCGAGCGCGCGCCCCGGCCGGTGCGGTCGGTGTGCCGGCGCACGGCCGCCGCGGCGTCGCGGGCCGCCGCCCGTCGCGCCTGCGCGGTCAGCGGGCCCTCGGGCAGGGGCGGCACCCCCACCCCGAGCGCCTCGAGCTGCTCGTGCAGGCGCTCGATGCGGACCTGCTCCGGGTCCCCGTGGGTGCGGAAGAGCGTCGGCACGCCCTTGCGGATGAGGAAGCGCGCGACCGCCTCGTTGGCGGCGATCATGCACTCCTCGATGAGCGAGTGCGACGCCGTCTGCTCCTCCATCCGCACGTCCACCACGCGGTCGCCGTGGAAGCGGAAGGAGGGCTCGGCCGAGACGATGTCGAGCGCCCCGCGGCGCATCCGGCGGGCCCGCAGCCGCCCGGCGAGCATGTGGGCCAGGCGCACGTCGTCGTCCAGGGCGGGGTCACCGAGCGTGCCGCCGCCCAGCATGCGGTCCACCTCGGGGTAGGTCAGCCGCCGGTCCGAGCGGATGAGCGAGCGGCCGAAGCGCGCCTCGGCGACCTCCCCGGCGGCGTCCAGGAGCAGCTCCACGGTGACCACCTTGCGCGGCACCCCGGGTCGCAGCGAGCAGACGTCGGTCGAGAGCCGCGGCGGCAGCATGGGGTCCACCGTGCCCGGCAGGTAGACCGAGCAGCCGCGCCGGGCCGCCTCCCGGTCGAGGGCGCCCGCGGAGGCGACGAAGTAGGCGACGTCGGCGATGTGCACCCACAGGCGGACCGCCTCGCCCTCGGCCCGGAGCGCGATGGCGTCGTCGTGGTCCTTGGCGCCCTCCGGGTCGATGGTGATGACCCGCTGGTCGCGCAGGTCGCGCCGCTCGGGGTCCGCGGCGCCGGCCCGCGGGGCCGCGGCCTCGGCCTCCTCGAGGACCGCGGCGGGGTGGCGCTGCCCCACCTGCTCGTGGGCCATGAGCGCCGCGATCGCCGCCCGGGGCGACCGGGCCTTGCCGTGGACGGCCACCACCTCGGCCCCGCCGCCGCGCACCTGCACCGTGACCAGGTCGCCCACGTCGGCCCGGCCCCGCGCGCGCCGGCCCAGCGCGATGGGCGTCCCGGCCACGAACGCCGGCCGCGCCGCCGCGCCCCGGCCGGACCCCACCAGCTCGCACACGACGAGGGCGCCGGCGCGCCCCGAGCGGCCCACTCCTAGCGGGCGCCGAGCTCGGCGAGGGCCCGGTCGAGGGCCTCGTCGCGCCGCGGGGTGGCCGGGTCGTCGCGGGCCACCACGTCCGGGGTGACGCCCCGCTTGGCGATGTCGACCCCGTCGGGGGTGAGGTACCGGGCCGAGGTCACCCGCACCGCGCCCCCCTCGGGGAGCAGCCGGGTGACCTGCACCAGGGCCTTGCCGAACGTGCGGGTGCCGATCACCGTGGCCCGGTCCTGGTCGCGCAGGGCGCCGGCCACGATCTCGGAGGAGCTCGCGGTGTCGCGGTCGACCAGCACGACCACCGGCACCTTGGGGTCGATGGCGCCCCCGCGGGCCCGGAGCGTGCGCCGCGGCTCGTTGCGGCCCTCGGTGGTGACGACGTCCTGGCCCTTCCTCAGGAACACGCTCGCCACCCCGACGGCCTCGTCGACCAGCCCGCCGGGGTCGCCGCGCAGGTCCAGGACGACCCCCTTGGCCCCCTGCTCGATGAGGCGCTCGGCCGCCTGCCGCACCGCCCGGGCGGAGCCGCGGGTGAACTGGTCGAGCCGCACGTAGGCGATGCGCCGGCCGGGTGGGCCGATCATGCGCGAGCTGACCACGGGCAGCTCGATCCGCGCGCGCGTCAGCGTGAGCTCGAGCGGCTTGTCGCGACCCCGCCGGGCGAAGCCGACCTTGACGTCGGTGCCGGTCGGCCCCTTGATGCCCTCGACCACGGCGTCGATGTCGCCCGAGCGGACCGCGCGGCCGTCCACCGAGACCACCCGGTCGCCCGCCTTGACCCCCGCCTTGGCCGCCGGCCCGCCGGGGAAGATGCCCGCCACCACCACGCCGTCGTCCACCCGGGCGATGCGGATGCCGATGCCCGAGTAGGCCCCGTCGGCCTGCTCGCGGGCGCGCGCGAGGTCCTCCGGGGAGAGGTAGCGCGTGTAGGGGTCGCCGAGTGCCTCGAGGATGCCCTCGACCGACGCCCGCTCCAGCTTCGCGCGGTCGACCTCGGTGTAGTAGCCGTCCTCGATCACGTCGAGCACCTGGTCCGGCAGCGCCCGCCCGGAGTCGCCGAGGATGGTGCCGCGCACCGGGTCGGGCAGCCGGTTGATGCCGGTCGCCTCGGGGTGGCCCCCGACGACGACGCCGGCCACGAACACCGCGAGCACCCCGAGGACCGCCCCGAGGGCGATGAGGACGCGGCGCAGGCTCAGCGGATGCGGGGGGCGGTCGGAGGCGTGGCGACCATGATGACACGGCGGCCCCGGAGGGCCGCCGCGCCTGGATGCGTCACACCTTCAGGAAGCGCCGGAGCGTCAGGCCGCTGCCGATCGCCCCGACCGCCGCGCCGGCGGCGATGAGGAGCAGCGAGAGCCACAGGAAGCCGATCGTCGTGGCCTCGTCACGGGTGAGCGCGGTGTCGGCGCTCGCGATCCACGAGTCGACCACCCCGACCTTGAGGGCCCAGAGCAGCCCCACCGAGAGCACCGCGCCGACCAGGCCGCAGATGACCCCCTCGATCATGAAGGGCCAGCGGATGAACCAGTTGGTCGCCCCGACCAGCTTCATCACCTCGACCTCCCGCCGGCGGGCGAACACCGACAGGCGGATGGTGTTGCCGATGAGCAGGATGGCCGCGACCAGGAGGATGCCGATCAGGATGAACCCGGCCCACTGCACGAAGCGGGCCACCGTGAGCAGCCGGTCGGCGGTGGACTTGGGGTAGACGATCCCCTCCTGCGGGTCGAGCGCCGGATGGCCCTCGACCGCGGTCACGATCACGGTGGCGTTCTCGGGATCGCGCGGCTTCACGTTGAACTTGGCCGGGAGCGGGTTGGACGGCAGCTCGTCGAGGACCGAGGGGTCCTTCAGGCGCGCCCGCATGATCCGGAGGGCGTCGTCCTTGGAGACGTAGGTGAACTGCCGCACCTCGCCGCGGTCGGCCAGCACCTCCAGCCGGTCGCGCAGGTCGTTCACCTGGGCCACGGTCGCGTTGTCGGAGATGAAGACGTCCACGTCGACCTTGGCCTGCTGGGCGTCGACCGCCGAGCGGACGTACAGGAACGACGGGATGAAGGCGCCGAGGATGAACACGGCGATCAGCACGGTCACCGTGGCGGCGACCGAGATGGCGGCGTTGGCACGGATCGATCGCCACGCCTCCCGGGCGAAGAAGCCGAGGCGCACGGGCTACCCGTCCACCGCGACGTAGCGGGCGTGGCGCTGGTCGCGCACCAGGTGGCCGCCCTCCAGGGCGATGACCCGCATCTGCATCCGGTCGACCATGTCGCGGTCGTGGGTGGCCACGATCACCGTCGTACCGGTCCGGTTGATCCGGTAGAGCAGCTGCATGATCCCGACCGAGGTGTCGGGGTCGAGGTTGCCGGTCGGCTCGTCGGCGATGAGCAGGCGCGGGTGGTTCACGAACGCGCGGGCGATGGAGACGCGCTGCTGCTCGCCGCCGGAGAGCTCGCTGGGCAGGCGGTCGGCCTTGTCGGCCAGCCCCACCAGGCTCAGGATCTCGGGGACCTTGCGGCGGATGACCCGCGGCGAGGATCCGGTGACCTGCATCGCGTAGGCGATGTTGTCGTAGGCGCTGCGGTTGGGCAGCAGCTTGTAGTCCTGGAACACGCAGCCGATGGCCCGGCGCAGGTACGGCACGCGGGAGCGGCGCAGGGTGGTCAGGTCGCGCCCGCCCACCGTCAGGCGCCCGCTGGTCGGGTCGAGCTCCTTGATCAGCATGCGGATGAACGTCGACTTGCCGGACCCCGAGGGGCCCACCAGGAACACGAACTCGCCGGCGTCGATGGTCAGCGACACGCCGTCCAGCCCGACCACGTCACCGGGGTAGACCTTGCGCACGTCCTCCAGCACCACCATCGGGCCGGGGCCGGGCCGCAGCATGCTCTTGCGGTCCCAGCGCGACCAGGCGGCGGGAGGGGGCGTGGGGGCCGGGGCCTCCGGGTGGGTGTCGTCGGAGCTCATCGGGCCGTCGCGGTCGTCCGTGGGGTGCGCCTCGCCGGCGTCCGCCACGGGGCGGGGGTCCTTGGTGGTCACGAAGCTCAACCGACCTTTCGGTGCGTGTCAATCCGGGCCGTCGCGGCCCGCCCGGGGGAGGTTCGCCGCGAGGGTGCCAACCCCTCCCAGAGCATCGTCGCGGCGGCCCCGGTCCTGAGCGCCCGGGGCGGTCGCGGGGGCCTACTCCCAGCGGAACAGGCGCAGGCCGAGCGCCGCGCACCCCACCAGGAAGGCGGCCGACGCGGCGAGGGCGCCCCAGCCGGTGGGCAGGCCGAGCCACGGGTCCTGCACCACCCGCACGGCGTAGGTGAGCGGCAGCCCGCGGGCCAGGGCGGCGAGCGGACCGGTGAGCGCCTCCGGCGGAGGCCCGGCCCCGCACACCATCATCATCACCAGGAACAGCGGCAGGCCCGCGGCCTGTGCGGCGCGCGCGGTGGGGAGCACCGCGCCCAGCAGCAGTCCCACCGCGGCGAACGTGAGGGTCACGAGCAGGAAGCCGGCCAGGGCGGCCAGCGGGCGGGCGGGGGCGCCGGTCCCGTAGACGACGGCCCCGGCGAGGGCGATCACGACCGCCCCGGCCAGCGCCACCAGGAGGGCGACCGCCACCTCGGCGGCCATCAGCATGGCGGCCGGCACCCCCGAGGCCCGCAGCCGGCGCAGCACGCCGCGCTCCCGGTAGGCGGCCAGGTGCACCGGCAGCGAGATGAGCCCGACCGCCGCCACCGCGAGCGCGACGTAGGCCGGCACGTAGTAGTCGACCGGGCCCACGCCACGGTAGAAGACCTCCCCCGTGACCGGATCGACCTCGCGGGCGTTGCCGAACACCTCGGCCAGCACGAGCAGGGTGATCAGGGGGAAGAGCAGGGTGAAGACGACGGTGAGCGGCTCGCGCCACAGGAGCTTCACCTCGACCCAGGCCAGGCGGCGGGCGGCGCCCATCAGGCCCCCTCCTCCCCGGTGAGGGCCAGGAAGACGTCCTCGAGCCCCGGCAGGACCGGCCGGAGGTCGGTGGGCGCCAGCCCCCGGGCGACCAGCGCCGCGCCGACCAGGGCGCAGAGCGGCCCCTCGCCGCGCACGATCACCCGCCCACCGGTGCGCTCGACGGCCCGCACACCCGGCACCGCGCGCAGGAAGCCCACGTCGGCGGCCGCGGTGAACGTCACCCGCGTCTGCCCGGCGTGGCGGGCGATCAGCTCGCCCGGCGACCCCCGCCCGACCACACGGCCCTCGCGCAGCACGACGAGCCGGTCGCACAGCCGCTCGGCCTCGTCCATGAAGTGGGTCACGAGCACCACGGTCGTGCCGCGACGGCGGATGTCGTCGATGAGGCCCCAGGCGGTGCGGCGGGCCGATGGGTCGAGCCCGGTGGTCATCTCGTCCAGGAAGACCACGCGCGGACGCGTGACCAGGGCCAGGGCCACCAGCAGGCGCTGGCGCTGGCCGCCGGACAGCGCGGCGAACGGCGTGCGCCGGTGCCCGGTGAGCCCCCACTCGGCGAGCAGCGCCCGCGGGTCGGCGGGCTCGGCGGCGAGGGACGCGAACAGCTCGAGCGCCTCCCCGGCGCGCAGCCGGTCGGGCAGCGCCGACTCCTGGAGCTGGCAGCCGACGAGCGCGCGCAGGCGGCCGCGGTCGGCCTGCGGATCGAGCCCCAGCACCCGCACCCGGCCGTCGTCGGCCCGCCGCAGACCGAGGATGCACTCCACCAGGGTCGTCTTGCCCGAGCCGTTGCGTCCGATGATGCCGACGATCTCGCCCGGGAGGACGTCCAGGGACACGCCGGCGAGCGCGACCCGCTCGCCGTAGGCCTTGCGCAGGCCCCGCACCTCGACGGCCCGCGGCGCGGTCGCGGCGGGGGCCGAGGGCGCGTCGGGTCGGGTGGCGGTGCCCATGGTCGGACCTCGCCCCGATCATCGCCGGGCCACCCGGCGGGGCCATCCGCAGGATGCCGCAGCCGGGCTGCGGGAAGCCGGCGGCCCGCGACTCCCCGCGAGGATCAGGCGGTTGCGGCCTCCCGGCGGGCCTGCTGCGCGCGGCGCTCGAGCTCGGCCCGGATGAAGCCGTCCAGGTCGCCGTCCAGGACCCCCTGCGCGTTGCCGACCTCGAAACCGGTGCGCAGGTCCTTGACCATCGTGTAGGGGTGGATGACGTAGGAGCGGATCTGGCTGCCGAAGCCGATCGTCATGCTCTCGCCGCGGGCGCGGGCGGCCTCCTGCTCGCGCCGCTCGATCTCCTGCTGCAGGAGCCGCGCCCGGAGCATGGCCATGGCGGTGGCCCGGTTCTGGGTCTGGGATCGCTCGTTCTGGCACTGCACCACGGTGCCGGTCGGCAGGTGGGTGATGCGGATGGCCGACTCGGTCTTGTTCACGTGCTGGCCGCCCGCCCCGCTGGACCGGTAGGTGTCGACGCGCAGGTCCTTCTCGTCGAGCTCGATGTCGGCGTCGTCATCGACCATGGGGGCCACCTGGACGGCGGCGAACGAGGTCTGGCGGCGGTTGGCCGAGTCGAAGGGCGACAGGCGCACCAGGCGGTGCACGCCGCGCTCGGCCGACATGAGCCCGTAGGCGTTGGCGCCGCCCACCGTGAAGGTGGCGCTCTTCAGCCCGGCCTCCTGCCCCTCCTGGGCCTCCTTGACGTCGGCCTTGAGCCCGCGCCGCTCGGCCCAGCGCACGTACATGCGAAGGAGCATCTCGGCCCAGTCCTGCGCGTCGGTGCCGCCCTCGCCGGCCTGGATGGTGACCACCGCGTCGCCGGCGTCGTGCTCGCCGGAGAACAGGCGCGCCTCCTCCAGGCGCGAGAGCTGGGCGTCGGCCCGCGCGAGGCCGTCCTCGATCTCGGCGAGGAACTCCTCCCCCTCCTCCTCGCGGGCGAGGGCGATGAGCTCGGTGAGCTCGTCGAGGTCGCCGGCGAGGCCCCGGTAGTCGGCCAGGCGCTGGGCCTCGGCGGAGTGCTCGGCCGACACCCGGGCCGCCGACGCCGGGTCATCCCAGAAGCCCGGCTCCTGCATGCGGTGCTCGAGGGCGGCGATGCGCCCCTCGAGGGCGTCCGGGTCGACGTACTCGCCGAGCACCGCGGCGCGCTCGCGCAGCCGCGTGGCCTGCTGCTGGAGCTCCTCGGCGGTCATCCCCGGGCCCGAGGGCCTACGCCCCGTGGCACTTCTTGTACTTCTTCCCCGAGCCGCACGGGCACGGGTCGTTGCGCCCGATGCGCTCCTCCTCGGGGACCAGGCGCTGCTCGACCACGGCCACCCCGCCGCGGTCCTCGACCGGCTCGGCGGCGATCTGGTCGGGCTCGCCGGACCCCACGGCCAGGCCCGAGAAGCCCTGGACCGGCTCGTCGGCGTAGGAGTAGCCGAGCTGGGCGGGCTGCGGGGCGGCCGCCGGCTGCGGCGGCGCCTCGACCTCCACGTGGAACATGTAGCGCACGAACTCGCGCCGCACGATGTCCATCATCTCGTCGAACATCGAGTGGCCCTCGAGGCGGTACTCCGAGAGCGGGTCCTTCTGGCCGAGCGCGCGCAGGTGGATGCCCTCGCGCAGGTAGTCCATGTTCAGCAGGTGCTCGCGCCAGTTGACGTCGATGATCTGCAGGACCACCCAGCGCTCGAGGTCGCGCATCAGCTCGGTGCCGAGCTCCTGCTCGCGACGGGCGTAGGCGTCCATCGCGTCGTCCTCGAGGCGGTCGAGGAGCTCCTCGCGGGTGAGGCCGTCGTGGCGGACGTCGTCCGGGCCGAAGGAGATCGGGTAGATCTGCCCGACCGAGGCGAAGATCCCCTCCAGGTCCCAGTCGGCGGGCGACTGCTCCTCGTCGGCGAACTCGTCGACGATGTCGACCAGCGCCTCCACCACCCAGTCGCGTGCGCGGTCGGAGAGGTCCTCCCCCTCCAGCACCTGGCGCCGCTCGGCGTAGATGACCTCGCGCTGCTTGTTCAGCACGTCGTCGTACTCGAGCACGCGCTTGCGGATGTTGAAGTTGTACTCCTCGACCTTCTTCTGGGCGCCCTCGACCGTCTTGGTGAGGATCTTGGCCTCGATCGGCAGGTCGTCGCCGGGCCCCAGGCGGTCGAGGATGCGGTACATCCGGTCACCCGAGAAGATGCGGATGAGGTCGTCCTCGGCCGAGAGGTAGAAGCGCGACTGCCCGGGGTCGCCCTGGCGGCCCGAGCGGCCGCGCAGCTGGTTGTCGATGCGCCGGCTCTCGTGGCGCTCGGTGCCGATGACGTACAGGCCGCCGAGCTCGGGCACGCCGTCGCCGAGCTTGATGTCGACGCCGCGGCCGGCCATGTTGGTCGCGATGGTCACCGCGCCGCGCTCGCCGGCGTCCTTGATGATCTGGGCCTCCTGCTCGTGCTGCTTGGCGTTCAGCACGCTGTGCGGCACGCCGCGCTTGGTGAGCAGGCCCGAGAGCATCTCCGAGATCTCGACCGAGATGGTGCCCACCAGCACCGGCTGGCCGCGCTCGTGGGCGGACACGATGTCCTCGACCACCGAGGAGAACTTGGCGTCCTTGGTCTTGAAGATCTGGTCGTTCTCGTCCTTGCGGACCATGGGCCGGTGGGTGGGCACCGTCACCACGTCCATCTTGTAGATCTTCGAGAACTCGTTGGCCTCGGTCGAGGCCGTGCCGGTCATGCCCGAGAGCTTCTCGTACATGCGGAAGTAGTTCTGGAGGGTGATCGTGGCGAGGGTCTGGTTCTCCTCGCGGATCTTGAGCCCCTCCTTGGCCTCGATGGCCTGGTGCAGGCCCTCCGAGTAGCGCCGGCCCTCGAGCACGCGCCCGGTGAACTCGTCGACGATCAGCACCTCGCCGTCGCGGACGATGTACTCCTTGTCCTTGCGGAAGAGCGAGTGGGCCTTGAGCGCCTGGATGAGGTGGTTCACCAGCTGGCCGTTGACGTCGAGGTAGAGGTTGTCGATGCCGAGGGCCTTCTCGATCTTGGCCACGCCGCTCTCGGTGGGCGCGGCGGTGCGGTGCTTCTCGTCGACCTCGAAGTCGGTGCCCTTGCGCAGGGTGGGCACGATGCGGGCGAACCGGTAGTAGGTGTCGGCCGCCTGCTCGGGGATGCCGGAGATGATGAGCGGGGTGCGCGCCTCGTCGATCAGGATGGAGTCGACCTCGTCGACGATCCCGAAGTAGTGGCCGCGCTGCACGCAGTCCTCGAGCCGTGAGGCCATGTTGTCGCGCAGGTAGTCGAACCCGAACTCCGAGTTGGTCCCGTGGGTGACGTCGGCCGCGTAGGCCGCCCGGCGCTGGTCCTCGGGCATCATCGCCTCGATGACGCCGATGCTCACGCCGAGGGCGTCGTAGATGGGCGACATCCACTGGGCGTCACGGCGGGCCAGGTAGTCGTTCACGGTGACCACGTGCACGCCGCGGCCGGTGAGGGAGTTGAGCACCACCGCGGGGGTGGCGGCGAGGGTCTTGCCCTCACCGGTCTTCATCTCCGAGACCTTGCCCTCGTGCAGGACCATCGCCCCGACCAGCTGCACGTCGTAGTGGCGCATGCCCATCGTGCGCCAGCCGGTCTCGCGCACCAGCGCGAAGGTCTCCTCGAGCACGCTGTCGAGCGACGCCCCCTCGGCGACCCGCCCCCGCAGCTCGTCGGCGAGGTCGCGGAGGCCCTGGTCGGAGAGGTCCTGCATCCGCGGCTCCAGCGCCCCGATCCTCGCCACGCGGGCGAAGCGCTGCTTCATGGTGCGTCCCTCGCCGAAGCGGAGGACCTTGTTGATCAGGTCGGTGCCCATGGCGTCGGCGTCCGGGTGGGTCGTGGTCGCGGGCTGTGCCCCTCGCACCCGTCGCTACGGCCCGGGCGCTGGGCGCGGATCATCGTAGCAAGGGGACTTTCGTCCCCCGGCGCGCGGGTCAGCCGCGCCGCGCGACCCCCGCCGGGGCGGCCGGCGCGGTGCCGGGAGCGGTCAGGAGGAGCTCCCAGGTGGGGTCGTCCAGGCGCGTCGTGACGCCCCCCAGCCCGGCCCGGGCGCGGACCCGCTGCACCGCGGCCAGGGTCCCGGAGCCGAGGCGGCCGTCCACCGGCACCCGCTCGCCCCACGCCCGCAGGCGGGTCTGCAGCCAGACGACCGGGTCGCCCGTGCTCCCGCGGCCGAGCTCGGGGTAGCGCGACGCCGGCGGCCCCTGGCGCTCGGCCGCACAGCGCACCGGCGAGGCGAGCGCCCCCCACTGGCCGCCGCGGGTGTGCTGCCAGCTCCAGTAGCTCACGCTCGCCGAGCCGAGGAGCTCGGCGGCGCAGCGGAAGCGCAGGATGTCGGCCGCCGACTCGCCCAGGTAGGTGCCGCCGATCGGGGCGATGGGCACCCCGTAGATGCGGTTCCACCGGTAGGTGCGCTCCATCGCGACCGCCACCGGCACCCGGAAGGCCTTCCAGTAGACCTGCGGCATCGTGAACTGGGCGCCGTCGGGGGCGGCGAGGAAGGCCGAGTAGGGGAACGAGCGGTGCAGGTCGACGTAGGCGAAGGAGGTGAGGCCGACCGGGTAGTCGCGGCCGACCTCCGCGCGCAGGGCGCGCATGTAGCGCCGGGCCGGGCCGTACAGGCGCCCGCGCTCGAACTCGATCTCGGCGTCGACCACGAAGCAGTCGGCGCCCGCCCGCACCGCCCGGGCGGCCACCCGCGCCTCGGCCTCGGGCGCGCGGCCGTAGACGTACTGCCAGCCGCAGACCCGCAGCCCACGCGCCTTCAGCGGCCCCACGGCGCGGTCGAACTGGCTCCAGTACCGCGCCCCGTCCCCGGACTTGACGTACAGGGTCCGGATGCCGGCCCGCACCGCCCGGTCGGCCAGCGCCTCCGGGCTCGGGGCCGAGCGCTCGAGCTCCCACACCCAGTGCCCCACCCCGCGCACGGCCTCGGGGAGCTCACCCGCGACCGCCCCCTCGCCGGGGAGCACCGGGTCGGGCGTGCCGGCCGGGCACGCCTCGTCCAGGCCCCAGGTCAGGCGCAGGGAGCGCGGGAGGACCGGGCAGCCGGCCGCGACCCGCACCCGGCCCACCGCCTGCAGGCCGCCGTCGGCGGTCCCGCGGAAGAGCTGCGGATCGCCGGCCGCCGGCGAGCCCATGTCGGCCACGGCCCAGATGCGGCCGTCCAGGAGCGCCGCGCTCACCGTGCCCGGGAGCGGGCCGGTCCGCGTGGCCGGGTCCTGGGGCCGGGCCCGCCGGAACGCCGAGCGGATGGCGGCCCGGAGCGACGTCGGCACCCCGAGGCCCTGCGCCGCGCCGGCGTCGGGGGTCCCCGGGGCGGCGCCGGCGACCTCCTCGGCCAGCGCGATGAGCGGGCCGGGCGCGGCGGCGAAGGGCGGGAGCGCATCCATCTCGCTCACCACCAGGTACGGACCGGAGGCGAAGACCACGACCGCCCGGGTCTGGCCGGTGGCCGGGTCGCTCAGGCCCACCACCCGCCCGCCGGGGACGTTCGCGAGCTCGCCCACGGCGCCCACCACCTGCCCCGGGGCGGTCCGCACGACGCCGAGCAGCGACTGCACCCGCGCCTGGGCGACGGCGGCGCTGGCGAGCGCGGCCACCGCGGTGCGCACCCGCACCTGCGCCGCGGCGGGATCCGGCCCGGCCTGGTCGCGGATGACCGCCCCCCGGAACCCCGCGGCCAGGAGCGCGGCCGCCACCTCGGCCCGCCGGGGGTCGCCCGGGGTGAGCACCACGTCGGCCACCAGGCCCGGGTCGTCGGCCTGGGCCTCGACCGGCGCGGCGAGACCGGGGACGATCCCGGGGGTCCCCAGGCGGACCTGCAGCTCGGGGACCAGGACCGGGTCGACCGCGGCGGCCGGCCCGGCGGCGGCGAGCGCGGCCCCGGCGGCGAGCACGCACGCGGCCCGCGCGAGGCGGCGCCGGGCGGGCGGGCGATGGGCGGGGACGGCGGTCATCGGGGAGCCGGGCGGGGCGGGCCGCACCCTACCGGGCCGCCGCGGCCGCACCCCGCCCGGACGTTCCGCCGTCCCCGTCCGCAGGATCAGTCGCCCGGCTCGATCAGGCCGTAGTCGCCGTCGCGGCGCTTGTACATCACGCTGACCTTGCCGGTCACGCTGGAGCGGAACACGTAGAAGTCGTGGTCGAGCAGCTCGAGCTGGATGGCGGCGTCCTCGGGCGCCATGTCGTGCATCTCGAAGGTCTTGCTGCGCACGATGCGGATGGGCGCCTCGTCCTCGACCGGCACCGCCTCGACCAGCCCGGGCTCCTCGGCCGACGCCTGCCCCACCAGCACCACGTCCGGCGGGACCGTCGCGACGCTCTCGATGCCGGAGCGGTCGCGCTTCTTGCGCCGGTCGCGGTACCGGCCGGCCTGGCGCTCGATGCGGTGGGCCGCCTGGTCGATGGCCGCGTACATGTCGGTGGCGCTCTCCCGCACCCGCAGGACCGGGCCCTTGGTCCACACCGTGACCTCGGCCACCTGGTTGCTCGCGATGCTGGGGTTGCGCTCGACCGAGAGCTCCAGCTCGACCTTCGTCGCCTCGTCCGCCGCCGGGAACACCTTGGTCAGACGCTGCAGCCTGCGCTCGGCATGCTCGAACAGCGCGTCGGTGACGGGCAGGTTCTTCCCTTTCACCTGCAGCTGCACGGGGCCCCCTTCGTTTGCCGTCTGAAAGACCCATCCTAGTCGCCCCCGGCCCCCGGCCCCCGCACCACCCGGGCGACGGCGAGCGCCGTCACCTGCCGCACCCCGGCCGCCCGCAGCGCCCGCGCGCAGGCCGCGAGGGTGCTGCCGGTGGTGTGCACGTCGTCGACCAGGCAGGCCCGTGCGGGCAGCGCCGGGCCGGTCCGCGCGCGGAACGCGTGGGCCACCTGGCGGCGCCGGGCCGTGCGCCCCGCGCCGCGCTGGGCGGGCGCGTCGGCCACCCGCTCCAGCGCGGGCACGACCTCCAGGCCCCAGAGGCGCCCCAGGGCGACGGCGAGGAGCCGGGCCTGGTTGAACCCCCGCTCCCGCTCCCGCGCCGGGTTGAGCGGGACCGGGACCAGCACGCAGGGCGGGGCCGGTCGCGGCACGGCGTCGGCGACGAGGCGGGCGAGCGGCGCGGCGAGGTCCCGGCGGCGGCGGTCCTTCAGCGCGCCGATGATCGCCGGCGCCGGCCCGGCGTAGGCGACCGCCTGGCGGGCGCCCCGGATCGGGCCGAGGCACTCCGGGCAGCGGTCGACCGCGACCGGCCACGGGTGGCCGCACCCCGTGCACCAGGGGGGCGGCAGGCGGCGCAGGGCCTGCCGGCAGCCGGCGCAGACGGCCGGGCCGGGCAGGCCGCACCCGGCGCAGGCGGGCGGCACGACCACGTCGAGGACCGTCCGCGCGAGGGTGATGAGCCCCATGCCCCGAGGATGGCGCCCGGGGCGGCACAGGATGCGCACCGAGTGCGCCGATCCCCGCACCCCGGCGTGCCGGCCGCCGTCACCCCGGGGCGGCGGCCTCCGCGATCGCGGCGTCCCAGGCGGCGCGCAGCGACCGCTCGTACGGCGGCCGGTGCACCCCCTGCTCGGTCACGATCGCCGCCACCAGCCGGGCCGGGGTGCGGTCGAAGGCCGGGTTGGCCACCGGGGCGCCGTCGGGCGCGGCGGGCCGCCCGAACAGGTCGAGGCCCCGCACCTCCTCGGCCGCGCGCTCCTCGACCGGGACGTCGGCGCCGCTCGGCATGTCCAGGTCGAGCGTGGAGGTGGGGGCGGCGACGATGAACGGGATGCCGTGCTCGCGGGCGAGCACGGCCACGCCGTAGGTGCCGATCTTGTTCACCACGTCGCCGTTGGCCGCGATCCGGTCGGCCCCGACGACCACGTGCGAGACGCGGCCCTGGGCCATCATCGTCGCGGCCATGTTGTCGGCGATGAGCGTGTAGGGGATCCCCTCCTGCTCGAGCTCCCACGCGGTCAGGCGCGAGCCCTGCAGGAGCGGCCGGGTCTCGTCGACCACCACGCGCACCCCGGGGTCGGCGGCGTGGGCGGCCCGGACCACCCCGAGCGCGGTGCCGTAGCCGCCGGTCGCGAGCGCGCCCGCGTTGCAGTGGGTGAGGATGCGCGGCCCGCGGCCCAGGAGCACCCGCGCGTGGGCGCCCATGCGCCGGCAGCGGCCCACCTCGTCGGCGTGGACGGCGCGTGCGGCGGCGGCGAGGTCGGCCACCAGGGCGTCGTCGGGGCCCGGGTGGGCGGCGGCCAGGCGCCCCAGGGCGTCCACCGCCCAGGCCAGGTTGACCGCGGTCGGCCGGGCCGTCCGCAGCCCGGCGACGGCGTCCCGCACCTCGTCGCGGACCCGGGCGGGGTGGTCGCGCCGGGCGGTGGCGGCGGCCAGGGCGACGCCCATCGCCCCGGCGATCCCGATGGCCGGGGCCCCGCGCACGACCATGTCGCGGATGGCCTCCGCCACCTGCCGCCAGGTCCTCAGGTGGACGTGCACGACCTCGCCGGGCAGGCGGGTCTGGTCGAGCATGACCACCTCGCCCTCGCCCAGGCGCAGGATGTCCTCCGGGGCGAGCCCGTGGGGTGTCGTCACTGAAGGAGCCTCCGTCAGAAGTGGGTCGAGCACCACGGGGCCGCGTCCCCGCGGAACATGCGGTCGGCGAGGCCGAGGGCCGCGGGGTCGCGGGCCTCGACGTGCCCGGCGCGCGCGAGCGCGGCGATCCGCGTGCCGCCGAGGTACGCGGCCCCGAGGGCCCAGGCCGGCAGGACCAGGTCCGGCAGGGCGTCGGTGCGGGTGCACCGGGCCCCGTCGCGGCCGCCCTCCAGGCGCACCCGGCCGCCCGAGGCCGGCCGGAACCGGTCGGCGACCTCGAGCACCAGCTCCCCCTCGCAGCCCCAGGTGCGCCGGGCGAGCGCCGCCGGGGGGTCGATGACCCGCACCCAGAGCCAGTCCTTGACCCCGAGGATGCGGGCCCGGCGGCCGTCGCGCAGGCGCAGGCGGACCGGGTCGTCGCTCGCGAGGCGGTGCACGGTCACCTCCCGCACCAGGTCCAGGCCGAGCAGGAACCCCCAGAGGGCCGCGTCGGCCGCGTCGTCGAGCGCGACGAGCTCGCGCACCTCGGCGAGGGTGGCGGGCGTGCCGTGCTCGTGCTCCCAGCGCTCCGCCATCCGGAAGAGGGCGAAGCCGCGCGCGTCGCCCGCCGCGTCCTCGGCGATCGCCACCCTGAGCCCGGTGCGCCCGCCCCGGCCCGAGGGCGGGTCGCGCAGCTCGCGGGCCCACACCGCGTCGCTGCGGGTGACCTGCCCGACCCGCGCGGCGACGTGGCGGGCGAAGAGGGGCGGGATGCGCGCGAGGGCCTCGCCGGCGTCGGCCAGGCGCACGCGGACGCCCGCGGGCGCCGGCGCCGCCATGGCCGCGTGCGCGGTCTCCACGGCGACGGTGAGCGACTCGGTGGCCACCCCGTAGCCGAACCGGCCGTAGATGGGCCACTCGCTGGCGATCAGCGCCGCCAGCGGCTCCCCGCGCTCGGCGATCATGTCCTGCTGGCGGGCCATCATCGCCCGGGCGATGCCCCGCCGGCGGTGGGTCGGGAGCACCCCGACCGCGGTCACCCCCGCCGTCGGCACCTGCTCGCCGCCCGGCACCGTGAGCGCGAAGCTCCGCACCCCTGAGCTCGCGACGACCCGGCCGCCGTCCCGCACGCACAGCGACCGCTCGCGCTCGAAGGTCGTCTCGGCGGCGGCGAGCCCGTCCTCGTCGATGTCGCTCGCGAAGACGAACTCCAGCACGCCGACGAACTCCCGCCGCTCCCGGGCGTCGGCGACCGGCTGCGGGTCCCAGCCGCTCACGCCCCGCTCACCCCCCGGCGGTCCGCCCGTAGGCGGCCACCGCCAGCCGGTCCTTGAGGCGCTGGATCATCTCCACCGGGGCGGGATCCACCCCCTTGAGCAGCGCCATGTAGAGCGAGACGTGGTCGCCGAGCACGACCAGGTCGAGCATCCGCGCGAGGATCCCCTCGCCCTCGGCCTCCACCCCGACCACCCCCCGCACCCGCTCCTCGATGAGCTCACGGGTGAGGTCGAAGCGGCGCTCGACCTGGCGGTGGTGGCGCGGGTCGCGCAGCAGCACCACGTGGGCGATCTCGCTCAGGCGCCCCATGCCCTCGAAGCCCACGATCTCGTTGTGGTCGAACTCCGGGAGCTCGCCCCACCAGGCCGGCGCCTTGGCGTTCTCGTTGATCTGGCTCTTCCAGCGCAGCGCCACCGCGGCGGTCGCCTCGGCCCCGTAGATGAGCGGAAGGCCCTCGTGGAGCATGATCGCGATCTGCTTGGCCGGGTTCTCGCTGGTGGGGATGCCCGGCCCGTAGGCGGCGACCGCCGCGGCGAGCTGGCCGCGGGCGGCGGCGAGCTCGTCCTCCTGGGGCGGCAGCACCCCGAGGCGGCCGAGCACCACCACGGACGGGATGAGCAGGTGCAGGAGGGCCATGCGCGGCTGCAGGCCGGCGGGCACCGGCACCACGGGAAGGCCCCGGGGGGCGTACCAGCCGGTCATCTTGCCGCCGGAGCTCATGCCGACCGCCAGCGCCCCGCGGTCCATGGCGTCCATGGTGCAGGTGAGGGTCTCCTCGGTCTCCCCCGAGTAGGAGAGCAGCAGGCACAGGGTGTCCTGTCCCACCCAGCCGGGCAGCGTGTAGCCGCGCACCACCTGCACGGGGCGGCGCAGGCGGTCGGCGTAGCCCGCCGCGATGAGGTCACCGGCGATGGCCGATCCGCCCATGCCGCAGACCACGACGTCGCGCACCGCGTCGCCCGGGAAGGGGATCTCCAGCGCCTCGCCGGCCGCCCGGGCCCGGTCGAAGTCCTCGACCGAGCGGCCCAGGCCCGCGATCAGCCCCTGGGGGTCGCGCTCGTAGGTCCCCGCATCGTCCAGCACGCTCAAGGTCAGCCCCCACCGCCGTGTCCGCGAAGGGGGCGAGGCTATCAGCGGCCCCGGCCGGTCAGCGGGCCGGGGCGAGGCCCTCGCCGACCGCGACCGCGCCCCCGGTGGGGACGGTGCCCGGGCCGACGAGCACGGCGCCGGGGGCGATGCGGGCCCCGTCGCCGACCACCAGGGGCCCGGCCGCCCCGTCCAGCCGGGCGCCCGCGCCCACCTCGGCGCCCGCGCCGAGCACCACCCCGTCGAGCGTCGCGTCGGCCCCCACCCGGGCGCCCTCCAGCAGCACCGAGCCGGCGATGCGGGCGCCCGCGCCCACCCGCACCCGCGGGCCGACCACGCTCGCCCCGTCGACCTCGGCGTCGGCGTCCACCTGCGCGTCGGCGCACACGTGCGCGCCGCCGGTCGCGGGGATGGTCCGGAGGCGCCCGGCCAGGGCGTCGGCGGTGGCCTGGAGGTAGGCCAGCGGGGTCCCGATGTCACGCCAGTAGGCGTCGTCGGAGTGGCCGTGGAGCACGCCCCGGTCGGCGAGGCCCGGGAAGATGTCGCGCTCGATGGAGCAGGCCACCCCGTCGGGGATGAGCCCGCGGGCCCGCTCGCCGAGCACGTAGGTCCCGGCGTTGATGAGGAAGGGCTCCCCCGGGCGGAGCTGGTCCGGGGTGGGCTTCTCGAGGAACGCCTCGACCTGGCCGCCGGCGCGCAGCCGCACCAGCCCGAAGGCCGAGGGGTCCTCGACCGGGGTCAGCACGATGGTCGCCTCCGCCCCGGTCGCCCCGTGGCGGGCGGTCAGGGCGGCGAGGTCGAGGTCGGTGAGGATGTCGCCGTTCAGGACCAGCACGTCGCCGCCGTGCAGCAGCGGCTCGGCGTTGCGCACCGCGCCCGCCGTCCCGAGGGGCTCGGGGTCGACGACGTAGCCGATCCGCATGCCCAGCCGGGCGCCGTCGCCGAAGTGGGCCTCCAGGGCGTCCGGGCGGTAGCCGCAGCTGAACACGATCTCGCGGACCCCGGACCGGCGCAGGTGGTCGAGCTGGTGCTCGACGAACGGCCGGTCCAGGAGCGGCACCATCGGCTTGGGGCGGGTGTCGGTCAGCGGGCGCAGGCGCCGGCCCTCCCCGCCGACCAGCACCACGGCCTGCCGGACCCCGCTCACCGGGCCGCCGCCCGGCCGATGCCCTCGTAGGTGAAGCCGGCCTCGGCCATCGCGGCCGCATCGAGCGCGTTGCGCCCGTCCACCAGCACCGGACGGCGCATGCGCGGCCGCAGCGCCGGCCAGTCCAGCTCGACGATCTGCCGCCACTCGGTCACCAGCACGGCGGCGTCGGCGCCCTCGACGCACTCCTCGGGCGTGGCGCAGAAGCGGACCCCGGCCAGCCGGTCCCGGGCGGCGTCCAGGGCCACCGGGTCGTACACGCGCACCCGCGCCCCCTCGGCCAGCAGCCGCGCGGCCAGCACCAGGCTCGACGCCTCGCGCATGTCGTCGGTCTCGGGCTTGAAGGCCAGGCCGAGCAGGGCGATCTCGGTCCCCTCGAGGTGGCCGAGGTGGCGCTTGAGCTTGCCGACCACCCGGCGCTTCTGGAGCTCGTTGACCTCGATGACCGCGGTCAGCAGCTGGAAGTGGTAGCCGGAGTTGCCGGCGAGCTGCTTGAGCGCCGAGACGTCCTTGGGGAAGCAGGAGCCCCCGAAGCCGATGCCCGCGTTCAGGAACGCGGGCCCGATGCGCCGGTCCATGCCCATGCCCTCGGCCACCTGGCCGACGTCGGCGCCCACCTCCTCGCAGACGTTGGCGATCTCGTTGATGAAGCTGATCTTGGTGGCCAGGAACGCGTTGGATGCGTACTTGATCATCTCGGCGGTGGCCACCGAGGTGCGCATGACCGCCGCGCCCAGGGGCGCGTAGAGGCCGGCCACGCGGTCGCCCTGGACCGGGTCGAACTGGCCCACCACCACCCGGTCGGGCTTCATGAAGTCGCTGATCGCCGCCCCCTCCTTGAGGAACTCGGGGTTGGAGCAGTACCCGACGTGCTCCAGTCCCCGGGCGGCCAGCTCGGCCCGCACCCGCTCCCCGGTGCCGATCGGCACCGTGCTCTTCATCACCAGGGTGTGGCGCGCATCGGCGCCGGTCGCCCCGAGCTCGTCCAGCAGGCGCATGACCCGGGACAGATCGGCGTCGCCCGAGTAGGTCGGCGGGGTGTCCACGGCGATGAACACCAGGTCCGAGCGCTCCAGCATGTGCTCCAGCGAGAGCGTGAACGAGAGGCGCTCGCGGTTGGCCGCCATGAGCTCCTCGAGGCCCGGCTCATAGATCGGCGAGGCCCCGCCGCCCAGCGCCGCGACCTTGGCCGCGTCGATGTCGCGCAGGGTCACCTCGTGCCCCAGTGCGGCGAAGCACACGCCGCTCACCAGGCCGACGTAGCCGGCCCCCACGACCCCGATCCGCTCCATCGCTCCCCTACGGCGTGTAGGCGTCGGTCTCGACCGGGATGGCCGTGTCGGACGTGCCCCGGGAGAGCGTGGCCCGGGCCAGCGGCCGCGCCGACTTCGCGATCGCGTACATCTCGTCAGCGGTCAGCCGGTAGTCCAGGGTGTTGGTGATCCAGTACGTCACCCCGTCCCGCTGCCAGGCCAGGCGCATCAGGTTCTTGCCGTCGTAGAACGTCGAGTAGTCGCGGCCCCCGGAGCGGACCACGCCGGTACGGCCCTCCAGCAGCGGCGGGTTCTTCCAGTCCACCGCCTGCAGGCCCCAGTACTTCGGGCCGTCGCCGGCGGGCACCGCGAAGACCAGCTTGACCGCCTGCGGGCCGGTGCCCCCGGTGTTGACCCGGTAGACCCGCACGCGCTTGAGCTCCGACGACGTGGGGACCCTGAGCGGCGCCATCATCTTGACCTTGGTCACGCCCTGGATGCGCCGCATGAGCGGCACCAGCGTGGTGGTGCTCACCATGTTGAGCTGGGTGCGGCCCTTGGCCCGCTTCGGCGGGGTGTAGAGCCGGCCCTCGAAGTCCTCCCCGATCACCACCACGACGTCGGCCGACACCTTCGCCTGGCCGTTGCGCAGCGGCGCGATGGCGGTGCCCGGGCCGATGAGGGCCTGGATCTGCTTGGCCGCGTCGCGCTGGCCCTCGCGGTAGTAGACCGCGCTCTCGCGATAGCCGAAGTTGTCGGCGTTGCCGCCCACGTGGGCGTCGTAGCCGCGGGCCCGCAGCGCGTCCACCGCGTCGTCGGCGCCCATCAGCGCGCCGTTGCCGTTCAGGACCAGGGTGTCGACCTTGGCCGGCTCGACCACCCTCGTGGTGGCCCCGGTCTCGAACTCGGGGTTCAGCCAGAGGTCGATGCGGTTGCGGAACTCCTGCTCGTCCAGCATGACCACCGACGCGTCGCCCACGAAGTCGGCGTACCCGGGCACCGAGGTGCGCGCCACCCGGTCCTTGTCGGTGGTCAGCGCCATCTCGATGACCCCGAGCAGGCGCCGGGTGGACTTCATGTTGGTGACGATGTTGTTCGCGAAGATCTCGGCGTACTCGGGGACGTTGGGCAGCGACCCGAAGCGGTTGGTCTGGCGCTTGAGCTCCGAGAGGAACTGCTGCTGGCGGGCGATGCGCGAGAAGTCCGAGTCGGTGTGCCGGTAGCGCACGAAGTCCAGCGCGTCCGGGCCGTCGAGCCGCTGGTAGCCGGGGTTGATGTCGATGGTGGCGTAGCTCTGCCCCGGCGCGGCGGTGGAGTTGTCGTTGAAGTAGCGCCGGTCGACGTCGAGGTAGACGCCGCCCACCCGGTCCACCAGCTTGGTGAACCCGGCGAAGTCGATGTTGATGAAGTAGTTGATGTCCTGCCCGGTGAGCGCCTTGACCGTCTCGATGGTCTTGGCCGGCCCCCCGATGGCGTACGCGGCGTTGATCTTGTCGCGGCCGCCGGTGCCCGGGATCTCCACGTACAGGTCACGCGGGAAGGACAGCATCGAGATGAACCCGCGCCTGGAGTCCATCCGGATCAGGATGAGGGAGTCCGAGCGGCCGGGGTCGCCGTCGCTCTCCTTGCCCGCCCGCTTGTCCGAGCCGATGAGCAGGATGTTGATGGGCTGGCCGGGGAGGACCGGGTCGACCGCCTCGCTGGCCGCGCGCACCTCGGCGGTGTCCGGGCTCGCCTGGGCGAGGGTCTCCTCGAGGAAGTTGACGCTGGCCACGCCGGCCCCCACCGCCACCCCGACCCCGAGCCAGGCGGTGAACGCGACCACCCAGGGCCAGCGCCGGCGCCGCCCGGGCATGCGGAAGTACCGGGCGCCCGCCACCGGCGAGTCGGGGCCGCCCGGCCCGCCCCCGCCCGGAGGCGGGGCCGGCGGGGTGGGCTCGGCGGGCGGCGTCTGGGCCGGCGGCGCCGTCGTCACGCGAGCGTCGCCTCCCCGGCGGGGCGCGTCGCCCCCGCGGCGACCAGGCGCACGAAGTCGACCAGGGCCCGGCGGTAGCGCAGCAGGCTGGTGATCTCCACGTGCTCGTCGGGCCCGTGGTGGCCGGCGCCCCGGGGGCCGAACTCCACCGCCGGCACCCCGACGGCGAGGAAGGCCACCGCGTCGGAGGCGCCGTGGCGCCCCACCGAGGCGGCCGAGGGCTCATACCGGGCGGCGGCCTCGAGCAGGGCGAGCACCATGGGGTGGTCGGGGGCGACGTAGGCGGGCGGCCGCTCCAGCAGCACCTGGAGCTCCAGGGGGCCGAGCGAGCGCACCTGCCGCACCACCTCGGCGGGGTCCTGGCCGGGCAGGTAGCGGATGTCGATGTCGATGCGGCAGTGGTCGGGCACCTTGTTGACCGCGTCGCCGCCCTGGATGCGCCCGAGGTTGATGGACGGCTTCGGGAAGAGCGGCGTGGCCGCGTCGGTGAACGGCAGCCGCTCGACCGCCCGGAAGACGTCGATGGCCCGCAGGATGGCGCTCTCGCCGAGCCACGGGGTCGATCCGTGGGCCGACACCCCGGGCACGTCCGCCCGGAGCAGGAGCACCCCCTTGGCCTGCACGCCCACCTGCATGTCGGTCGGCTCCCCGCAGATGACGAAGTCGGCCCGGGTCCCGGAGGCCACGAGTCGCTCCGTGCAGTTCTCCCCCGGGTCGGCCCTCTCCTCGTCGGGGACCACCAGGAGCTCGAGCTCGACGCCCTCGATGCCGGCCGCCTGCACGTCGGCGGCGGCGAGCATCATGGCCCCGAGCGCCGCCTTCATGTCGTAGGCCCCGCGCCCGAACAGGCGGTCGCCCTCGACCCGCGGCTCGAACTGCTCCGGGCGGCCCGGGACGACGTCGATGTGCCCGTTGAAGATGAGCCTGGTGGTGCCCGAGCCGACCCGGGCCACCAGGCACTCCCGGCCGTCGAACTCACGACGCTCCACCGGCACGTCCCGGCCCTCGAGCCAGCCACGCACGAAGTCGATGGCAAGCGCGAGACCGCCTCGGCGGGAGGTGTCGTGGGCGATCAGCCGCTCCGCGAGCCGAACCTCGTCCACCGGGGCAGCATACCCCACCCCCCGGTCGCCGACCGCAGCCGGGGTGGGGCGGGACCGGGCGGCGCTACGGTCGGGCCACCATGCCCGGCCCCCGGACCCTGCGCGCGGCCGCCCTGGCGGCCCTGCTCGCCGCCGCGCCCGCCCCCGCCGCCGCGGTCCGCGAGGTGCCCGTGCCGATCCCCTCGGCGGGCGGGGTCACGCTGGCCGGGGCGCTCACGGTGCCGGACGGCCCCGGGCCCCATCCGGCCGTGGTGCTGGTCTCGGGCCTCGGGCCGAACGACCGCGACGGGGTGGTCATCCCCGGGGTCGCCGACCGCGTCTACGGCGACTGGGCCCGGGCGCTCACCCGGCGGGGCGTGGCCGTGCTCCGCTACGACAAGCGCGGCATCGGCCGCTCGCCCGGCCCGCCGCTCGCGTGGCTGGACCTGCGGCTGCTGCGGGCCGACGCCGCGGCGGCGGTGCGGGCGCTCGCCCGCCGCCCGGAGGCCGCCCGGGGACGGATCGGCGTGGTCGGCCACTCCCTGGGGGGGGACATCGCGCTCTGGGCCGGCCGGGCCGCCGGCGCCCGCGGCGTGGTGCCCCTGGCCGCCCCGGGGCGGCCGCTCGGGAGCCTGCGCGCCGGGGCCGACCCCCTCCTGGCCGCCCTGGTCGGCCGGGCGGCCGCGCGGGCCACCCTCGCGGCGGACCCCCGGCGCGACGCCGCCCGCCTGCCGGCCCCGCTGCTGGTGGTCCAGGGCACCGCCGACCGCGTGGTGCCGCCGGCCGACGCCGGCCGCCTGGCCCGCGCACGGCGGGCCGCCGGGCGGCCCGTCCGGGTCCTGGTCGTCCCCCGCGCCGACCACTTCCTGGCCGTCGCCGGCCGCGTCCCGCCCGCGGTCTGGGCGCGGGTCGCCCGCTTTGCGCGCGGCTGACCCGCCGGCGCGCCCCACGTCACTATCATGCCGGGCGTGGCCCACACCGCCGACCACTACCTGGAGGCCATCTACTTCCTCGCCTTCCCGGTCGGCGAGTACGGGCCGGTCTCGGGCGGGCGCCCGGCCCCGGCCGCGCGGGTGGCCGAGATGCTGCAGGTCACCCCGCCCACCGCGAGCGAGATGATCAAGCGCCTCGAGGCCGACGGGCTGGTGGAGCGGGCCGGGCGCGGCGCGCCCACCCTCACCGAGCGCGGGCGGCACGAGGCCGAGCGCGTGGTGCGCAACCACCGCGTGATCGAGTGCTTCCTGACCGGGTTCATGGGCTACAGCCCGGCCGAGGCGCACGAGCACGCCGAGGCGGTGACCGACGCGTTCACCGACGAGATGGTGGAGCGCCTGGCCGAGCGGCTCGGCCAGCCCAGCCGGTGCCCGCACGGCTGGCCGGTGGACCCGTCCGAGGAGCAGGCCGAGAACCGTGAGCTCTCGTCGCTCGCGGCGCTCGCCCCGGGCGCCCGGGCGACCGTGGTCCGCCTGGCCGAGCACGACGGGGACCTGCTGCACTGGTTCTACGACCACGGCCTGGTGCCCGGGACCGAGGTGACGCTCGAGCGCGCCGAGCCCGCCGCGGGCCAGGTCGTGCTGCGGGTGGCCGGCGAGGAGCGGGCGGTGCCCGAGAAGGCCGCCGCCGGGCTCTTCGTGCGCGCCGCGTAGGCTCGCCCGACCGGGCCGGGCTCCGGCGCCCGCCCCCTTTGGGCGCGGGCGCCGAGGATGTAAGGTATGCCGAATGCTCGACCAACGGCTCGCCTGTTGACCACCATCGCGGAGGCCGACACCCCGGCGCCCGTCCGCGAGGCCCACGGGGCCCCGGTCGCGGTCCGCGGGCTGGAGAAGCGCTTCGGCGCGGTCACCGTGCTCGAGGGCGTCGATCTCGACGTCCCCGCCGGCAGCATCCTGGCGCTGCTCGGCCCGTCCGGGTGCGGCAAGACCACGCTGCTCCGCTGCCTGGCCGGGCTGGAGGAGCCGGACGCCGGCGAGATCCGCATCGGCCCCCGCGCGGTGACCGGGCCGGGGGTGTTCGTGCGCCCCGAGCGCCGGCGGGTCGGCATGGTGTTCCAGGAGCCGGCGCTGTTCCCGCACATGACCGTGGCCCGCAACGTCGGCTACGGCCTGCGCCGGCACGACCGGCGCGGTGGCCGGGTCGACCACGCCCTGGACATGGTCGGCCTGGCCGGCCTGGCCGACCGCCTCCCGGGCACGCTCTCCGGCGGCCAGCAGCAGCGGGTGTCGCTCGCGCGGGCGCTCGCCGCCGGCCCGGACGTGATCCTGCTGGACGAGCCCTTCTCCGCGCTCGACGCCCCGCTCCGCGCGGGCCTGCGCCGCGACGTGCGGGCGCTCCTGGCCGAGGCCGGGGTCACGGCGGTGTTCGTGACCCACGACCAGGAGGAGGCCTTCACGGTCGGCGACCGGGTCGCGGTCATGCTGGAGGGGCGCCTGGAGCAGGTGGGCACGCCCGCCGAGCTCTATGAGGCCCCCGCCTCGCGCGCGGTCGCCGAGTTCGTGGGCGACGCCAACCTCATCCCGGCCCATGCGGCCGGCGGCCTGGCCCACTCGCCCATCGGGGCCATCCCGCTCGCCTGTCCGCTCCAGGGGCCGGTCGACGTGGTCATCCGCCCCGAGTGCATCACCGCCTGCCCGGGCGGCGACGCGCTGGTGGAGCACGTCGAGTACTACGGCCACGACACCGTCCTGGTCGTCCGGGCGTGCGACGGCTGCCCGGTCCGCGCGCGGGTCATGGGCACCCAGGGCTTCGCCCCCGGCGACCGGGTCGGCCTGGACTACACCGGCCGGCCGAGCATCGCCTTCGTGCGCGACGGGGACCGGGAGGCCGCCGCCCCGGCCTGAGGCCCCTGCGGAAGGGGCGCCTGTGAACGCCTCTTCGGCGTTCCTTATGTCCAGCGGCCGTTACCGATACAGTGCCGCCCGGTTCCGACTCCGAGGTGGAGGTCCCGGTGGCACGACGTCTTCTCCCTGCGCTCCTGGCCGTGCTCACGATCGCGCTCGTCGCGGTGGCCGCCGGCTGCGGCGGCGGCGACGGGGGCGGGAGCGGGGACGACCCGAACGCGCTCGTGGTCTACTCCGGCCGCTCCGAGGAGCTCATCGGCCCCCTGTACGAGCGGTTCGAGCAGGAGACCGGCATCGACCTGGACGTGCGCTACGGCGACTCGACCGACCTGGCGCTGCTCATCGGCGAGGAGGGCGACCGCTCGCCGGCCGACGTCTTCTCGGCCCAGAGCCCCGGCGCGGTGGCCTACCTGCAGGGCCGCGGGCTGCTGGCCCCCATCCCCGCGGGGGTCATCGCCAAGGTGCCGGCCAACCTGCGCTCCCCCGACCGCACCTGGGTCGGGGTGACCGGCCGCCAGCGGGTGCTGGTCTACAACCCCGACCTGGTGAGCGCCGACCAGCTCCCGGCGTCGGTGTTCGACCTGACCAGGCCCGAGTACAAGGGCAAGGTCGGGCTGGCGCCGAGCAACGCGTCCTTCCAGGACTTCGTGACCGCCATGCGCCAGACCCGGGGCGAGGCGGCGGCGAAGGACTGGCTCGAGGGGATGGCCGCGAACGGCGCCCGGAGCTACGGCCGCAACACCGCGATCCTCGAGGCCGTCGAGCGCGGTGAGGTCCCCATGGGGCTCGTGAACCACTACTACGTGGCCGAGCGCCTGGCCGAGGAGCCGGGGGCCAGGGTGGCCGTCCACCGCTTCGCCGGCGAGGACATCGGCAACCTGTTCCTGACCTCGACGGTCAGCGTGCTCAAGGCGAGCGACCGCAAGGCCCAGGCCGACCGCTTCGTGGCCTTCCTGCTCACCCCCGCCAGCCAGCGCTTCTTCGCCGAGACGACCAAGGAGTACCCGGTGCTCCCGGGCGTCCCGGCCGGCGCGGGGGTCGCGCCGATCCAGACCCTGACCATCCCGGCGGTCGCGATCGGCGAGCTCACCGACCTCGAGGCGACCGCGAGGCTCATCAACGAGAGCGGAATCGGCGACTGACGCCTCACCCGGCGCGCCCGCCCGCGGGCGCCCGTCCGGCCGGCCGTGGGGACGCGCGGCCGCCCCCGCCCTGGCGGTGGCGGCCGCGATCCCGTTCGCGGCCCCGGTCGTCTACCGCGTGGTGCGCAACGCCGCCGACCTGGGCGAGGCCTGGGCCGCGGTGGGCGAGGGCCGGCTGGTCGGGCCCGCGCTGCGCAGCCTGCTCCTGGCCACGTCGGTCGCGCTCGCCTCGGCGGTCATCGGCACCGCCGCCGCCTGGGCCGTCGCCCGCACCGACCTGCCGCTCCGGCGGGCGTGGGCGCTCATCCTGCCGCTGCCCCTGGTCATCCCGTCGTTCATCGGGGCGTTCGCGCTCATCGCGGCGTTCTCCCCGGGCGGGCTGCTCGAGGAGGCGCTCGGCATCTCCGGGCTCCCGGAGGTGCGGGGCTTCTGGGGCGCCTTCACGCTGCTGACCCTGCTCTCCTACCCCTACGTGTACCTGCCGGCGCTCGCGCGCCTGCGGAGCCTGCCCCGCCCCCTGGAGGAGTCGGCCCGGCTGCTCGGGCGCCGGCCGCTGCGGGCGTTCATCGAGGTCGTGGTGCCCCAGGCCCGGGGGGCGATCACCGCCGGGGCCCTCCTCGCGTTCCTGTACGTCATCAGCGACTTCGGGGCGGTCCAGCTCCTGCGCTACGACACGCTGACCCGGGCCATCTACGCCAACCGCCTGCTGGACCCGGCGGTGTCGGTGGCGCTCTCGCTGGTGCTCGGGGTCATCGCCCTGGCGGTGGTGGCGGTGGAGCGGCGCGCGGCGCGGGTGGGGCTGCGCGACGCCGGCCGCTCCGAGCGGCCGCTGCTCGTGCCGCTCGGGCGCTGGCGCTGGCCGACCACCGGCGCCCTCGGGGCGCTCGTCGGCGTGGCGCTCCTCGCGCCGGCCGCGGTGCTGTCCTACTGGGCGGTGGAGGGCCTGGTCCGGGGCTCGGACCGGCCGAACGCGGTCGTCAACGACCCGGCCCGGCTGGTCGACCCGGTGGTGAACACGGTGACGGTCAGCGTGATCGCGGCGCTCGTGGCCGTGGTGATCGTCCTGCCCATCGCCTACGCCTCGGTGCGCCGGCCGGGGCCGCTCGGGGAGGGCCTCGCCGGGGTGGTCATCGGCGGGTTCGCGCTGCCCGGGCTGGTGACCGCGCTGGCGCTGGTCTTCTGGACCCTGAACGCGCCGGGCCCGATGGGGGCGCTCTACCAGACCCTGCCGCTCCTGATCGGCGCGTATGTCATCCACCACGCGGCGCTCGCGCTCGGATCGGCGCAGTCGGCGCTCGCCGGGGTCCCCCCGCGCCTGGAGGACGCCGCCCGGGCGCTCGGCAGCGGGCGCCTGCGCCGGCTGGTCACCGTGGAGCTGCCGCTGATGATCCCGGGCCTCGCCGCCGGCGCGGGCCTGGTGCTGCTCTCGACGATGAAGGAGCTCCCGGCGACGCTCCTGCTCTCGCCCCCCGGCTTCAGCACCCTGGCCACCAAGATCTGGAGCTCGGCCGAGGACGCGCTCTTCGAGGAGGCGGCCATCGCCTCACTGCTCCTGATCGCGATCAGCGCGGTGCTGACCTGGCTGCTGGTCGTGCGGCCCTCGGTCACCCCCCGGGAGCGGGCTCGGCGAGGCGAAGCAGGCGGCCCCCCGCCAGGGTGACCAGCACGGCGCCCCCGGGGACCTGCTGGATCGACGTCACCCCCGGCAGCGGCGCGGCCTCACGGCGCACCTCGGCCCGGCCGCCGCGCAGACGCAGGCTCCAGAGCGTCCCGGAGCAGAAGTCGGCGAACAGGTAGCGGCCCACCAGCGACGGGGGCCCGCCCGGGCGGACCACCTCCCCGCCGGTGACCGAGCAGCCCCGGTCGTGGCCGTAGACGTGCACCGGCGCGACCAGCCGGCCGCCGCCGAGGGGGGTCGGCTCCATCGGCTCACGGCCCTCGTAGGCGTCCCAGCCCAGGTTCAGCCGTCCGCGCGCCGGCACCCGGACCGCGTTGACCTCCTCCCACCGGTCCTGGCCGACGTCGGCGATCCACAGCGTGCCCGCCGGGTCGAAGCTCATCCGCCAGGGGTTGCGGGCCCCGAGGGCGACGATCCCCCACTCCGCGCCCGGCCGGTCGACGTCGATCCTGAGCACCTTGCCGAGCGGGGTGCCGGGATCCTGGCTGCGCTCCGCGGGATCCCAGGCGTCGCCGCCGTCGCCCAGGCCCAGGTACAGCCGCCCGTCCGGGCCGAACAGGAGGGCGCCGCCGTTGTGGTTGGCGTAGGGCTGGTCGACCGCGAGGAGCGTGCGCAGGACCCGCGCCCGGCCGCCGGGGCCCCGCTCGACCTCCTGCACCCGGGTGTCGCCGGACCGGTCGGTGAAGTGGACGAACAGGCGCCGGGCCGCCCGGTCGCCCGGGCGCGCGGCCACCCCGAGCAGGCCGCGCTCCCCCCCGCTCCCGACGCGGTCCTGCAGGTCGAGCACCACCTCCTGACGCGGGCCGTCGAGCGCGACGATGCGCCCGGGCTGCTCCACCACCCACAGCGGCCCGGCCGGGTCGGGGCGCATCACCTGCACGGGCGCCCGGAGGCCCGCGGCGACCTCCTGCGCACGCACGGCTGCGGGGGCGTCCGGCACGGGCGGCGTGGTCGAGGGGGGGCGCTGGCGGACGTCGCCGCAGCCGGCCAGGGCGAGCGCGGCGAGACCCGTCAGGGCGAGCGCGCGCCTCACGCCTCGGCGAGCGCGGCGGCCGGCGCGTCGCGGTAGGGCGGCTCCTCCCGCCCGCCCTCCTCGTGGTAGGCCGAGTCGGCGTTCACCGCCCAGACGTCGTGCGCGGCCCCGTCCAGCAGGTTCTCGACCGCGCGCATGGCCGTGAGCATGGAGTGGTCTGAGTTGTTGTAGCGGTGCAGTCCGTTGCGGCCCACCTGGACCAGGTTGGGGACGGTGTCGAGCCAGCCCCGGAGGGTCGCCAGGCGCTCGGCGTAGCCGGCGTCGTAGATGGGGTAGGCCCTCGGCACCCGCACGACGTGGCCGGCGGCGACCCGCCGGGGGTCGCCGAGCCCGAGCCGCCCGAGCTCGCCCGCGGCCAGGTCCACCAGGTCCTCATCGCCCATCGACCACAGCTCGTCGCCCCGGAAGCAGAAGTACTCCAGGCCCACGCACGACCGGCCGGGCTCGGGGACCATCCACGGGCTCCAGGCCAGGAAGTTCTGGATGCGCCCCACCCGCACCTGGGGGTCGTGGATGTAGATCCAGGTGTCGGGGAAGGGCGGCGGCCCGTCGAGCACCAGGGCGACGGTCAGGAAGTCGCGGTGGCGCAGGCCGCGGGCGGCCGCGAGGACCTCCGGGCCGGGGGCCGGGCGGGCGGCCCGGGCGACCGTGCCGACCGGAAGCGAGGAGACGACCGCCGCGCACGCGATCTCCTCCCCGCCGGCGCGGACCGCGGCCACGCCCCCGCCCGCCAGCCGCAGGCGGTCCACCCGCGCCCCCAGGCGCACCTCGCCCCCGGCCGCGGCGACCGCCGCGGCCATGGCCTCCCACATCTGCCCCGGCCCGAGGCGGGGGTAGCGGAACTCGCCGATGAGGCTCTTCACCTGCCCGCCCCGCTCCCCGAGCAGCGCGTGCCGGGCCGCGGTGGCGAGGGAGAGCCCGCGGATGCGCTGCGCGGCCCACTCGGCGCGGATCTCGGCGCACGGCACGCCCCAGACCTTCTCGGTGTACGCCCGGAAGAAGAGCTCGAACAGGCGCCGGCCGAAGCGGTTGCACACCCACTGCTCGAAGGTCTCCTCGCGCCCCCTCGGCCGTGCCTGGGCGGCCAGGTAGGACGCCACCGCCCGGGTCAGCTCGACCGGGCCGAGCTTGCGGGCCACGTCGGCCGGCCGGAGGGGGTAGTCCAGGAACCGCCCGTTCCAGCGGATCCGCGACCGGCGGGGGCGCAGGAGCATCTCCTCGCCGAGCACCTCGTCCCACAGGCGCCCGACCTCCGCGCTCTTGGTGAAGAAGCGGTGGCCGCCGAGGTCGAATCGGTAGCCGTCGCGCACCTCGGTGCGGGCGATGCCCCCGACCACCTCGTCGGCCTCCAGGACCACGACCGGCGCCCCGCGGCGCGCGAGCAGGTAGGCGGCGGTGAGGCCCGCGGGGCCCGCGCCGAGCACGACGATGGGATCGCTCATCCGGAACGGCCTCCATGCTTGCGGTAGAGGGTCATCTCGACGTCGACCCGCGACCCGGCGGCGGCCGGACGCGCGAGGGGCTGGGCCCGGAACCGCGGGTCGGCCGCCAGCGCGGCGTGCCACTCGGCCGAGCGGTCGCGCACCGACCGGGTCCACGGCGCCCGCCACGAGGCGGGCCGGGCGACCACCGGGCGCACCAGGAGCAGCCGGCCGCCCGCCGGCAGGCGGTCGAGCAGGGGCGTGAGCGCCACCTCGGGGCGGGCCGCGCGAAGGCGCGGCAGGGCGTCGCGCCAGTCGACCGCGCGGGTGTCGGCGACGGGGCCGAGCGGGGTCGCGTAGCGGGGTCCCGGCAGGTAGTAGGCCAGCACCGGCACCTGCTCCGGCTGGGTCGAGAGGACCACGTCGCCCCGGCCCAGCGGGCCCGCGGCCACCGCGGCGGCCTCGACGTTGCTCCGCACCGCGGCGGGCCGGCCGAGCGCCCACACCACCAGCAGCGCGCCGCCCAGGGCCAGGCCCGCGCGGCCGAGCCGGGCGAGCACCACCGCCCCCAGGAGCACCAGCGGCCCCACCACGACGGCCAGGTAGCGGGTGGCCCACATGCGCTCGGCGTGCGCCGCGGCGAAGGCGACCAGGATCGTGAGGCCGCCCATGACCGCGAGGGCCGCGATGGCCCGGCGCTCGGCCCGATCGCGGCCCAGGCGCGCCAGGAGCGGCGCCGACGCCAGGACCGCGGCGGCGGCCAGCCCCGCGAGCAGGCCGGGGCGGTTGGCCCACGGGGCGCCGGTGTGCGCCGCCTGGGCGAGCAGGGTGGGCACCCACCACGCGTAGGCGGCCGCGACCACGGCAAGGACGAGGAGCGCGTCGCGCAGGCCGGCGCGCCCGGCCGCCACCAGCGCGGCGGCGAGGGCGCCCACCAGCAGGAAGAGCGCCCAGTTGTGGGTGAGCATCAGCAGCGCCAGGAGCGGCGCGAGCCCCCACAGGTACCGGCGCCGGCCGTAGGCGAAGGCGTGCAGGAGGCAGGCGGCGGCGAGCAGGCCGAGCAGCGCGACCAGGGCGTACATGCGCGCCTCCTGCCCGTACAGGGTCAGGAACGGGATCACCGCCAGGAGCGCCGCCGCGATCCAGCCGGCCCGCCGGCCGAACAGGGTCGATCCGGCCCAGTACCCGGCGGGCACCGCGGCGAGGGCGGCGAGCAGGGAGAGCGCGCGCACGGCGGCCTCACCCCGGCCGAAGAGGTCCATCCAGCCGTGGAGCAGCCAGTAGTAGACCGGCGGCGAGCCGTCCTGGCGCAGGACCCCGGGGATCTCGGCCAGGGGGTGGGAGGCGATCCCGACCGAGATCCCCTCGTCGATCCACAGCGAGCCGCCCATCGCCCCGGTCCTGTGCAGCAGCGAGCCGGCGACCAGGGCGGCGAGCCCCGCGAGGGTCAGCGCCCGGGCGCGCACGCGGCGTACACCTCCCAGGTCCCCGCACGGGCCACCAGCGGCGTGCCCGGGCGCACGACCGGGGCGGGGTCGAGCGCCGCGCGCAGGCGCGAGCGGAAGACGACGCCCCCGGGCCGGGGCACGAGCGAGACCGCGGAGATCGGCGCCCCGACGTGCCAGGCGAGCACCGGGAAGCGCGCGCGCCCGGCCGCGAGCGGGCCGCACGCGCGCACCCGCTCGCCGCCCCCGGCCGCGGCGACCGCGCGGGCCAGGTCGCCGTGCAGGCGGGCGTCGTAGGCCAGGTCCCCGGCCAGGGCGCGTCCGGCCGGGGCGATGAGCACCAGGGCGGCGGCCCCCAGGGCGCCGGCCGCGGCGGCGACGGGGGCGCGGCCGGCGCGGGCGGCCAGACGCCGGGCCCCCGCCCCCACGCCGACCCCGGCGAGCACCGCGGCCGCGGCCGCGGCCGGCATGTGGTAGCGCTGCTCGCCCGAGAAGCCCGCCTCGGCCATGAGCGCCACCACCACGGCCCAGCCGGCGCCGAGCAGGGCGAGGGGCCGCGCGCGGCGGACGCGGACGGACGCGGCGGCGGCGAGCAGGAGCACCGGCCACGACGCCATCGCGGCCAGGCCGCCGAGGCTCGCGAGGACCGGCCGGCCGGCCAGCGCGGGCTGCCCCGGCTCCGCGACACGGGCGCGGGCACCGGAGCGGCCGAGGTCGCCCGACCCCCACAGGTCGGGCAGCAGCCAGCAGGCCAGCACGACCAGCGCCCCGGCGGCGGCGAGCACGAGGCCCCGCCGGCCGTGCCGGCGCCAGGCCCACCAGGCGCCGTAGGCGACCGCGAGGAGCCACGCCTCGGGCCGCAGGAGCGCGGCCGCGACGAGGGCGGCCGTCGCCGGCCCCCGCCGCCCGGCCAGGTGCAGCCACATCGCCCCGAGCAGGGCGGCGACCAGCAGGCCCTCGGAGAACCCGAGCCAGGCGCCGCGGGCGAACCCGCTCACGCACACGAGCACCGCGGCCGCGGCCGCGGCGGCCAGGACCCCGGCCCGCCCGCCGCCGGCCAGGCGGTGGGCCAGCAGGCCGGCCAGCACCACCGCGGCCAGCGCCCCGGCCCGGGCGATGACCAGCCACGCGCCGGGCGCCGCGTCCCCGAGCGGCGCGAGCAGCGTGGTGATGAGGACCGGGAGGGGCTTCCAGGCCGGGCCCGCGGTGGTGTCGAGATCGAGCGCCGCCACCTCCCGGCCCCAGACCAGCCACGCCCAGGGGTCGTACCCGGCGGTCGAGGGCAGGAGGAGGGTGAGCCCGGCGACCGCGACCAGGCCGGCGCCGATCAGGGCCGGGGCGGGCGGGCGGCGTCCCGGCGAAGCGGCAACGGCCATGACCGTTAGAAACCTAGCCCGCCGCCCGCCCCGCACACAAGGGCGGCCTTATGTGTGCGATGAGGGCCGCCTTGGCCTTCGGGAGTGGCGGGTGGCCCCGGCCCGGCCGGGTTGCCCGCGGGTCGCGCGGCCGGATAGGGTCGCACCCGCGGTCGCCCGGACGGGCGACGCCGCCGACCCGGGAGACCATCGTGACCGACCCGCTCCGCCGGAGCCGACGCGCACTCCGCGCCGGCCTCGTGACCGCCGCCATCGGCGCCGCGACGCTCACCGGGACCGCCACCGCGGCGACGACGATCCGCGAGGCGGCGGGCCCCAACGGAGCGGCCATCCAGGCCGCGGTCGACGCGTTCCGGGCCGACCTCGGGAACCCCCTGAACGGGAGCGTGCCCGGATCCCAGCCCTCGGGCCGCCGCGACATCAACTGGGACGGGGTGCCCGACGGCGACGCCGCGCCCGGACGCCTCCCCGGTGACTTCTTCAACAAGATCGCGCCCCGCGGCGCCGTCTTCTCGATCGGCACCGGCACCGGCTTCCAGGTGAGCGCCGACGCCGCCAACCCGTCGGCCACCCCCGTGCGCTTCGGGAACGTGAACGCGACCTACCCCACGGCGTTCGCCACCTTCTCGGCCGAGCGGCTGTTCGCCCCCCTGGGGACCACCACCACGGTGGTGGACTTCCGCGTCGCCGGCAGCGACACCCCCGCGGGGGTCCGCGGGTTCGGCGCGGTGTTCACCGACGTCGACGTGGCCGGGTCGAGCCGGATCGAGCTGCTCGACGCGAACGGCGACGTCCTGACCTCCCGCGACGCCCCGGCCGCGCCGGGGGACGGGTCGCTCTCGTTCGTGGGGGTCTCGTTCGATCAGGCCGTGGTGTCCCGCGTGCGCATCACGAGCGGCAACGCGGCGCTCGGCCCCAACGACGTGACCCAGGGCGGGGCGTCGGACATCGTGGCGCTCGATGACTTCATCTACGGCGAGCCGGTCGCGCAGGTGGTCGCCGATCTCGCCGTGAGCGTGAGCGGGCCGGCGACCGCGGTGGCCGGGCAGGACGCGACCTACACCACCACCGTGCGCAACGCCGGCGGCATCGCGGCCAAGGACGTGCGCGTGACCCCGCCCGCCCCGGTCGGCGCGCAGATCGTCTCCCAGGGGGCCACCACGCTCGGCACCCTGGCCCCCGGGCAGTCGGCGACCGTCACCACGGTCGTCCGCGGGACCGCCGCGGGCACGCTCACGGCGGTGGCCACCGCGACCACGAGCTCCCCCGACGCGAGCGCGGCCAACGACACCGCGCAGACGACGACCGCGGTGTCCGCCGCCCCGCCCCCGCCGCCCGAGCGGCTGACCAGCCCCCAGGCGATCATCGAGCCCGGGCGCATCCTGGCCTCTCCGGTGACCGGCCTCACCGCGGTGCGGCTGGCCTGCCCGGCCGGCGGCCCGGCGTGCACCGGCACCCTCACCCTGCTCCGGGCCGGCCGGGCCGCGGGGAGCGCACCCCTGCGGCTCCGCGCCGGCAGCATCGCGCTCGTGCGGGTGCGGCTGGGCGTCCAGACCCGGCGCCTCCTGGCCCGCGGGCTGACCGTCCCCCTGACCGCCCGGGCCCGCACGGCCGCGCCGGGGCGCGACGGGTCCACCACCACCGCCCGGCTCACCGCCCGCCGGAGGTAGCGGGGACCACCTGCCCATCCGGTGCCCGGTCGATGCCGGGCACCGGATGGGCCAGGCTCCACAGCCCCCACGCCGCGAGCAGCACGGCACAGGCCCCGAGCGCCACGCCGATGCCCGCCAGGCTGGCGAGCGCCCCGGCCAGGAGCGCCCCGACCGCGATGGGGGCGATCACCGCGAGCTGGTACAGGCCGAGCATCCGGCCGAGCAGCTCCGGCGGCGAGGACAGCTGGATCGCGGTGTTGGTCCCGGCGAAGAGCCAGATCCAGAAGCAGCCGGCGAACGCCATGGCGACCAGGGTCAGCGGGAGCCAGGGCGAGGCCGCGACCACCGCGAGGCCCCCGGCGAAGCAGACGGTGGCGAGCGGGAGCGCGACATGGCGCGCGAGCCCCGCGCCGGTGGCCCGTTCCAGCAGCCAGGCGCCGAGGACCGCCCCGCCCCCCATCGCCCCCAGGATGACCCCGAGCCCGACCGGCCCGGCGTCGAGGCGCGCGGCGATGACCGGGGCGAGCTCCTGGAGGGGCGCCGCGAGGGCGCAGAAGAGGGCCATCCCGATCAGCAGGCGCCGCGGGGCCGGGTCGCGCCGCACGTGCCCGAGCGCCTCCCGCACGCTGCCCCCGCCCCGCCGGCGGGCCGCCGCGATCGGCGGCAGCACCACGAGGGCGGCGACCAGCGCGAGGAACGAGACGGCGTTGAGCGCGAAGCACGCGCCTGCGCCGGCGACGGCCAGCGTGATGCCCCCGATGCTCGGCCCGACCAGCCGGGCCACGTTGATGCCGGCGGCGTTCAGGGAGACCGCCTGGGGGAGCAACGGGCGGTCGACCAGCGCGGGCACCAGGGCGAGCATGGCGGGCAGGCCGATGGCGAAGCCCACGCCGAGGACCACGGTGAGCGCGTAGATCAGCGCCACGCTCGCCGCCCCGGCCCAGGTGGCCACGGCCAGCGCCAGCGCGGCGACCCCCTGGGCGAGGAACGTGACGATGCCGATGCGGCGCCAGTCGTGGCGGTCGGCGAGGGACCCGCCCCAGGTGGAGAGCACGAAGGCCGGCGCCCGGGCGGCCATGGCCAGGCCGCCCACCGCGGCCGGGCTCCCGGTGAGCTCGAGCACCAGCCACCCGGCGGCCACGATCTGGAGCCACGACCCGGCGTTCGAGGCCAGGCTCGCCAGCCAGACCGTGCGGAACGCGGGCACGCGCAGGACCTGGGGGACCGGGGCCATCCGCGCATTCAATCGCGCCGGGGGCGGCGGGACGCCCGGCCGCCCTTGCGAAACGCCCGCGGATCTGGTGCCCTTACATCGTAAGTCTCACGTCCCACCGCCCCGGAGGCCGCGCATGCCCGCCCCTGCCCAGATCTTCGACCTCTCCGGCCGCACCGCCCTGGTCACCGGGGCGTCCAGCGGCCTCGGCGTCACCTTCGCCCGCGCCCTGGCCGAGGCCGGCGCCAACGTGGTGCTGGCCGCGCGCCGCGCCGACCGCCTGGAGGCGGTGGCCGAGGAGATCGCGGTGGCCGGGGGCCAGGCGCTCCCGGTCGTCTGTGACGTGACCGAGCCCGAGCAGGTCGACGCCGCGGTCGAGGCCGCCGTGCGGCGCTTCGGCCGGCTGGACATCACCGTCGCCAACGCCGGCGCGGTGCCGGAGGGCTTCTCGATGCCCGAGCGCCTGCCCCCCGCCCTGTGGGAGCAGTCGGTCAAGGTCAACCTCTCGGGGACCTGGTTCACGTGCCAGTCGGCCGGTCGGCACATGCTGACCCACGGCGGCGGGTCGATCATCGTCATCTCGAGCTACACCGGCCAGGCCGGCATGCCCTACTTCCCGCCGGCCTACCAGGCGAGCAAGGCGGGCATGGTGAACATCACCCAGGCGCTCGCCGTCACCTGGGCCGACCGCGGCGTGCGGGTGAACGCGCTGGCCCCCGGCTGGTTCCCGAGCGAGATGACCGACGCCGTGCTCGCCGCCCCGGTGTGGCGCGAGCGGGTCGAGGCCCAGGCCCCGCTCGGCCGGACCGGGCACCCGGAGGAGCTGGTCGGGCCGCTGCTCCTGCTCGCCTCGGACGCCTCCAGCTACATGACCGGCCAGGTGCTGGTGGTCGACGGCGGCACCTCCGCCGTGGTCGGCATGACCCCCTACTCGGCCGAGCTGTTCGGCCTGCACGCGGCGGTCATGCCGCACGGGCTCGGCGAGCCGATCACCCCGGCGGCCTCCTCGCCGCGCTGATCCGCCCGGCCAGGCCGTCGAGGATCAGGCCGAGGCCGAAGCGGAAGAGCGCCTCCGACCCCCGGTCGCCGGCCATGCCCTCCAGGGCGCCGGCGACCAGGGGGGTCACCTCCCCGGCCACGCCGGCGGCCGCGCCCACCTCCTGCGCGTTGCCGAGCTCGCCGGCCCCGGCGCGCTCCGAGAGGGCGAACCCGATGACGTAGCGGACCACGGTGCGCTGGGCGGCGGCGGCGTCGGCCGGGTTCAGGCCGGCGTCGACCAGGGCGCGCAGGCCGTCCTCGGCCATGTCCCGTGCGGCCGCGTAGGCGCTCACCGGGCGCGCGGCGAAGAGCGGGAACGCATGGGGGTGGGCCAGCGCCACCGCGCGGAAGCGGGTCGCGAACTCCTCGAGGCCCTCGCGCCAGCCCTGGGCGCCGAGCTCCAGGTCGAGCTCGGACAGCATGACCTCGACCACCCCGTCGAGCACGCCGCCCTTGCCCCTCACGTGCCAGTACAGCGACATGGCCTCGACGCCGAGCTCGGCGGCCAGGGCGCGCATGGTCAGCCCGTCGAGCCCCCGTGCGTCGACCATCGCGAGGGCGGTGCGCAGGATGCGCTCGCGGGTGAGGGGCTCTCGCTGAGCCTGGCGGCGCGGTGCGGCCATCCCCGTGAGGGTAGCCGCGCGCGGGGCCGCCGAGGCGGGCCCCGCGGCGGGGTCATGCGCCCTTGTCGACGACCTTCAGCCGGTTCTTGGCCCGGTGCAGCGCGGCCTCGGCCTGCTCGCGGGCCTCGTCGTCGCCCGCGGCCTGGAGCCGCTCCTCGGCCTCGCGCAGTGCGGCCTCGGCCGCGCCCCGGTCGATGGCGTCCGGGTGGTCGGCCTCCTCGACCAGGATGAGGACGGTGTCCTCCTCGACGGTCATGTAGCCGGCCGTGGTGGCGAAGATGGTGTCCTCGCCGTCGAGCCCCTTGAGCCGGGTCTCCCCCACCCGCAGCACCGCGATGAGCGGCGCGTGGCGCGGGAGGATGCCGACCTCGCCCATCACGCTGGGCGCGACCACCATGGCCGCCACGCCCTCGAAGGCGGTGCCCTCCGGGGTCAGGATCCTGACCCCGAGGCGCTTCTGGTCGGCGGCGGCGGTGCTCACGCCGTGGCCTTGGCCATCTCGGACGCCTTCTCGATGGCCTCGTCGATCCCGCCGACCATGTAGAAGGCCTGCTCCGGCAGGTCGTCGTGCTTGCCCTCGATGATCTCCTTGAAGCCGCGGACCGTCTCGCGCAGGGGCACGTACTTGCCCGGCGAGCCGGTGAACGCCTCGGCCACGAAGAAGGGCTGGGCCAGGAAGCGCTCGATGCGCCGGGCGCGGCCGACGATGAGCTTCTGCTCGTCGGTGAGCTCGTCCACGCCGAGGATGGCGATGATGTCCTGGAGGTCCTTGTAGGTCTGCAGGATCTCCTGCACCTGGGTGGCGACCTCGTAGTGCTCCTCGCCGACCACGTCCTTGGACAGCGCGCGGCTGGTGGAGGAACGAGGCGGCCGGGGCGGGGTCGGTCAGGTCGTCGGCCGGCACGTAGATGGCCTGCACCGAGGTGACCGAGCCGTTGCGGGTCGAGGTGATCCGCTCCTGCAGGTCGCCCATCTCGGTCTGCAGCGTGGGCTGGTAGCCCACGGCGGAGGGCATGCGGCCGAGCAGCGCCGACACCTCGGACCCGGCCTGGACGAACCGGAAGATGTTGTCGATGAACAGCAGCACGTCCTGGCCGCCCTGGTCGCGGAAGTACTCGGCCATGGTCAGGCCGGTCAGCGCCACGCGCAGGCGCGCGCCGGGCGGCTCGTTCATCTGGCCGAAGACCAGCGCGGTCTTGGCGATGACCCCGGACTCGGTCATCTCCACCCAGAGGTCGTTGCCCTCGCGGGTGCGCTCGCCCACGCCGGCGAACACCGACAGGCCGCCGTGCTCCTGGGCGATGTTGTTGATGAGCTCCTGGATGAGCACGGTCTTGCCCACCCCGGCGCCGCCGAACAGGCCGACCTTGCCCCCCTTGACGTAGGGGGCGAGCAGGTCGATGACCTTGATCCCGGTCTCGAAGATCTCCTCGGTCGGGTTCAGCTGGTCGAACGCCGGCGCCTCGCGGTGGATGGGCCACCGCTCACCCTCCGCCACCTCGCCGGCCTCGTCGATGGCGTCGCCGAGCACGTTGAAGATGCGGCCGAGCGTCCGCTCGCCGACCGGCACCGCGATGGCGCCGCCGGTGTCGACCACGTCGACCCCCCGGGAGAGGCCGTCGGTGGTGTCCAGGGCCACCGCGCGCACCTTGTCGTCGCCCAGGTGCTGCTGGACCTCGGCCACGAGCGTGGTGCCGTCCGGGCGGGTGATCTCCAGGGCGTTGTAGATGCCGGGGAGCCGCTCGGGGAAGCGGACGTCGAGCACGACGCCCTTGATCTCGAGGATGGACCCGACGTTCTTGCCGTTCTCAGCCATGTGGTGTGTCAGTCCCGTTCCGGTCGAGGGTCGCTACGAGAGGGCGTCGGCGCCGGCGACGACCTCGAGGATCTCCTGGGTGATGGAGGCCTGGCGCGCGCGGTTCATGGCCAGGGTGAGGTCGCCGATCAGCGTGCCGGCGTTGTCGGTCGCGTTGCGCATGGCGGTGCGCCGGGCGGCGTGCTCGGCGGCCGCGCTCTCGAGCAGCGCGCGGTAGAGGGTGGTGTCGACGTAGGTCGGCAGGAGGTCCGAGAGCAGGTCGCCCGGCTCGGGCTCGAAGAACGCGAGCGCCTTGCTGAACTCGGGCTCGGTGTCGGGGTCGTCGTCGTCGTCCTCGACCACCTGGCGGGGCACCGGCAGGAGCTGCTCCTCGGTGACCTTCTGCTCGATGACCGACTTGAACGCGTTGTAGACCACGACCACGCGGTCGAGCTCGCCCTCGACGAAGCGCCGGGTGACGTGCTCGGCCACGATCTGGGCGTCGGCGAAGGTCGGCTCGGACGAGAAGCCCTGGAAGGCGTGGTCGATCGGCAGGCCGCGGAAGCGCAGGGTGCCGGCGCCCTTCTTGCCCACCGGCACGAAGACCACCTCGCCCGCGCCCTCGGCGGCCAGGCGCTCGGCCACCTCGTATCCGCGGCGCAGGATGTTCACGTTGAACGCGCCGGCCAGGCCGCGGTCGCCGGTGACCACCACGACCGCCGCCCGGCTCATCGTCTCGCGCTCCTCCAGCAGCGGGATGCCGCGGAGCTGCCCGGCCCGCCGGGCCGCCTGCGACATGAGCCGGCGCATGCCCTGGGCGTAGGGGCGCAGGTGCTCGATGCGCTCCTGGGCCCGCCGGAGCTTGGCCGAGGCGACCAGCTCCATGGCGCGGGTGATCTTCCGCGTGCCCCGGACCGAGTTGATGCGCCGCTTGATGTCCTGCTGGCTGGGCACCGCCTAGGCCTCTGCGGCCACCGGCTCGGCGGGGATGCCGACCAGCTGGCGCATCTGCTCGGCCAGGAAGGCGTCGAGGCGGTCGGCCAGCTCGTCGGGCAGGTCCTTGGTCTCGCGGATCTGGGCCAGGATCGTGCCCTCCTCGCGCAGCGCCGACCGCAGCTCCTCGTTGGTGCGCGGCACGTCACCGGGGTCCACCTGGTCCAGGTGGCCGCGGCCGGCGGCGAAGATGATCGCCACCTGCTCCTCGACCGGCCACGGCTGGTACTGGGGCTGGTTCAGCGTCGCGACCAGGCGCGCGCCGCGGGCCAGCGTGCGCTGGGTGGCGGCGTCGAGCTCGGAGCCGAACTGGGCGAACGCCTCGAGGTCGCGGTACTGGGAGAGCTCGAGCTTCAGGCGGCCGGCCACCTTGCGCATGGCCTTGACCTGGGCGTTGCCGCCCACGCGCGAGACGGAGATGCCCACGTTCACGGCCGGGCGCACGCCGGAGAAGAAGAGCTTGCTCTCCAGGAAGATCTGCCCGTCGGTGATCGAGATGACGTTGGTCGGGATGTAGGCCGACACGTCGCCGGCCTGCGTCTCGATGACCGGCAGCGCCGTGAGCGAGCCGCCGCCGAGCTCGTCCGAGAGCTTGCAGGCGCGCTCGAGCAGGCGGGAGTGCAGGTAGAAGACGTCGCCCGGGAACGCCTCGCGGCCCGGCGGGCGCCGGAGCAGCAGCGACATCTGACGGTAGGCGTCGGCCTGCTTGGAGAGGTCGTCGTAGATGCACAGGGCGTGCTGGCCGCCGTACAGGAAGTACTCGCCCATCGCGCAGCCGGCGTAGGGGGCCAGGTACTTGAGCGGGGCGGAGGCCGAGGCCGAGGCGACGACGACGGTCGTGTACTCCATCGCGCCGGCGGCCCGCAGGCGCTCGACCACCTGGGCGACCGTGGAGGCCTTCTGGCCGATCGCCACGTAGAAGCAGAAGACGCCGAGGCCCTTCTGGTTGATGATCGTGTCGATCGCGATGGCGGTCTTGCCGGTCTGGCGGTCGCCGATGATGAGCTCGCGCTGGCCGCGGCCGATCGGGATGAGGCCGTCGATGGCCTTGAGGCCGGTCTGCAGCGGCTCCTTCACGCTCTGGCGCTGGACGACGCCCGGCGCCTTGAACTCGACCGGGCGGAACCGGTCGGTGTCGATCGGCCCGCGGCCGTCCAGCGGGACGCCCAGCGGGTCGACCACGCGCCCGAGCAGCGCCTCGCCGACCGGCACCTGGATGACCTTGCCGGTCCGCTTGACCGGGTCGCCCTCCTTGATGAGGACGTCCTCGCCGAGGAGCACGACGCCGACGTTGTCCTCCTCCAGGTTCAGCGCCAGCCCGGTCACGCCGTGGGGCAGCTCCAGCATCTCGAGCGCCAGCGCGGAGGGGAGGCCGTGCACGCGGGCGATGCCGTCACCGACCTGCAGCACGGTCCCGACCTCGTCGGCCTCGACGACGCCCTCGTACTGCTCGATCTGGGCGCGCAGGACCTTGGTGATCTCGTCGGGGCGCAGCTTCATCGGGTCGTCTCGTACCTTTCGGAGGAGGGGTTCGTTCGTCAGTCGCCGGCGGGGCCGGCGGGAGCGGCCTCGACCGGGACCGGGGCGGTGCCCAGCGTGCGGCGCAGCTCGGTGAGGCGGGAGCGCAGCGACCCGTCCACGACCACGTCGCCGACCCGCAGCAGCAGCCCGCCGATGACGGAGGGGTCCACCACCTCGGTGAGCTCGGCGTCGCGCCCGGTCTGGGCCTTGACCTTCTCGCGGATGCGCTGGCGGAGCTCGGGGGTGAGGGGCACCGCGGTGACCGCCTCGACGGTGACCCGGCCCTCGGCCCGGTCGACCCGCTCCTTGTAGGCCGCGGCGATGTCGTCGAGCTCCTCGACGCGCCCGCGGTCGAGCAGGACCTGCACGAACCCGTTCACGAGCGGGTTCAGGCCCCCGAGCAGCTCGGTGACGACCGCCTTCTTGCGGGAGGTGTCGACCTCGGGGCTCTCCAGCACCTGCCGGAGCGCAGGCGTCTCGGCCAGGGCCGCGCGCACGGCGCCCAGGTCGGCGGACACCGCGTCGACGGCGCCCTGGTCGGCCGCCGCCTCGTACAGCGCCTCGGCGTAGGTGCCGGCGACGCTCATCCGCCCCTGCTCAGCGCGGAGAGGTCGGACTCGTCGAGGGCCTGCTCGACCAGCCGGCGGTGGTCGTCGTCCGAGAGCGACTTGCGGGTGACCCGCTCGGCCGCCAGGAGCGCGAGGCCCACGACGTCGTCACGGATGTCCGACATGGCCTGCCGCTGCTGGGCGTCGAGCTGGGTGCGGGAGTCGGTGAGGATGCGGTCGCGCTGCTGCTCGGCGGTGCTGACCAGCTCCTGGCGCGCGCGCTCGCCCTCACGGCGGCCGCGCTCGCGGAGCTCGTCGGCCTCCTTGCGGGCCTCGGCCAGGCGCTGGCGGTAGTCCTCCAGCAGGCGCAGGGCCTCGTCGCGGCTCGACTCCGCCTCGTCGATCGAGGTGGCGATCTGCGCGCGCCGCTTCTCGATGGCCTGGCCGACCGGGCCGAACACGTACTTCTTCATGACCAGGAGCGTCAGCAGGAACAGCACGACGGTCCAGATCATCAGACCCGGGCTGACCTCCAGGAGCGGGTTGGCCGCCTCGGTGGTGGTGACGTGGGCGAGCGGGCCCATCGACTAGACCAGGAAGAAGGCCACGAAGCCCATCAGCAGGGCGTAGAACGTGATGGCCTCGGTGAGGGCCAGGCCCAGGAAGGTGATCGACAGGAGGTCACCGCGCAGCTCGGGCTGGCGGGCCACCGACTCGACGGTCTTCCCGAACAGATAGCCCACGCCGATACCCGGGCCGATCGCGCCGAGACCGGTCGACAGGCCGAGGGTGAGCGCCTTGGCGGCGTCGACGATGTTGCCTTCGAGAGCCACAAAGCCTCCAGGTCGGAGAAATTGATCGGGGGAACTAGTGCTCGGCCGCCGCGGCGGCGCCGATGTACACGGCGGACAGCAGGGCGAAGATGAAGGCCTGCAGGCCGGCGATCAGGAGGAACTCAAAGATGTAGAAGAACAGCCCGAACGGCAGGGCCAGGACGCCCAGCAGGCTGCCCACCAGGATCGTGAAGCCGGCGGCCATGATGATGAGCAGGTGGCCGGCCAGCATGTTGGCGAACAGACGGACGCTCAGGCTGACGAGGCGCAGGATCGTGGAGAGCAGCTCCAGCGCGAACACGAACGGCTTGATCGGCCCGCTCGCCCCGGGCGGGATGAGCGACTTGAAGTAGCCGCCCACGCCGTGGGTGCGGACGCCCTCGCTCACGAAGGCCACGAACGTCATGGCCGCGAGGGCGAAGGTCACGTTGATGTTGGCGGTGGCCGCGTACAGGCCGAGGTCGCCGACCACGCCGAAGGTGTCCTTGTGGGGCGCCATCGGCAGCGGGATGAAGCTGATCAGGTTGTTCACGGCCACGAACAGGAACAGCGTGGCCAGGTACGGGAACCACCGGTTGATGACCTTCTGCGTCGGCAGGTTCCCGCCGGCGATCTGCTTCTCGGTGAACTCATACGAGAGCTCGACGATGTTCTGCGCCTTGTTGGGCTTCATCCGCAGACCGCCGCGGACGACGAAGATCCCGAACAGGATGATGATCGCCGACGAGAGCATCATGTAGACGACGGCCTTGTTGATCGACAGGTCGATCGGGCCGAGCTCGATCGGGATCCACTGCCCGACGTCGAACTCCTCGGCGGGGTCGAACTCGGCGGCGGCCGAGGCGATCGCCGGGACCAGCAGCAGGGCGGACAGGGCGAGCGCCAGGGGCGCCCGCAGGCGGGAGAAGAGGCTCACTCGGTCTCGGTCTCGGAGGTCTCGTCCCGGAGCATCCGCTCGCGGGCCTGCTCGCGGGTGGTGAAGATGAGCGAGCGGCCGACGAGGTCCGCGGTGAAGGCGGCCAGGAACACCCCGGCGGCGGTCAGCGCGGCGGTCTCCGAGTACTGAAGGGCGACGACGAACAGGACGATGGCCACGGTCCAGGCCCGGGCGACGAAGGACAGCCCGGACATCCCGATGGCCACGGAGGGCGACTTGGAGGCCATGGCCCGGCCGTTGGTGGCCAGGGCGATGCCCCAGTTGGCGAGCCAGAGGATCACGCCGAGGGCCCAGCCGCCGATGGGGCCGCCGACCAGGATCACCACGGGAAGGGCCAGCATGGCCACCGTGATCCCGAGGACGGTGGCGATCTTCTGCACCGTCCGCGGGGCCTCAGCCTGGGCTGCGGCGGGCACCACGACGTGTGTCTCCTCGGCGGCGGCGTGGCCGGGCGCTGCGGGTGAGATGCGGTCCTCCGGACGAGTGGCAGGGCCGCCGGCAGGCGGCAAACGCGGGAAGGATACAGAGCGGTCGCAGACCCGGGCAACGAGAACGCCGGTCTCCGGGACGTTCGTACGCCGTGACGAAGCGCACGATCGTGGGCGCCGCGGGGGCCGCCGGCCCCTTCAGGCGGGGACGACCTCCACGCCGGCGGCCCGGGCCAGGCCGGCCTGGGCCGCGTCATGGGTCACCAGGTCGCGGCCGGCCGCCGACGCGGTCGCGATGATGAGGAGGTCGGTGGCCCGCGCGAGGCGGCCCTCCGCGCGGGCCACCGCGAGCACGTCCCCGGAGCGCAGGGCGATCGCCTCGTCGACCGGAAGCGCGAGGAACGCCGCGCGCACGGCCGCCAGGCGGGCGGCCGGCGCCCGGCGGCGGCCCTCGTCGCGGGCCAGGCGCTGGTGCGGTGCGCCATGTGCGACGGTCTCGCAGGGGGGTGCGCGCGCTACCGCTGCCGGGCGGCGTCCTCGATGTAGGAGTCGCGGGCGTCGGAGGCGCAGTGCAACGTCACCCGGTAGCTCACCG
>JALOLS010000065.1 GCA_025455865.1 Thermoleophilia bacterium | reverse complement strand
CGCGCCGGCGACCGGGTGCGCGTGGGCCGGCGGGCCTACGTGGTCACCCGGGTGGTCAGGGTGCGCAAGTCGGCCTTCCCCACCCGGGCGGTGTACGGCCGCACCCGGGGCCAGGCCCTTCGCCTGGTCACCTGCGCCGGGCCGTTCGACCCCGCGCGGCGAAGCTATCGCGACAACCTGATCGTGTTCGCGCGGGGCGTGTAGGACCGGAGGACCGGCGGCGGGGGAGAGCCCGCCGCCGGTCCTCCCGGGCCTCGGGCGCCGGTCGGGCCCCTACCCCTGTGCCGCGGCGACGAAGTTCTGGATCTCCTGGGCGACCTCGGGGAGGATCGCCTGGAGCGGCGCGGTGTCGTTGGTGTCGATCGCCTGCTGGGCGGCGTCGAGGAACCGGCGCAGCACGTCCGAGAGCGCCGGGCCGGCGGCCACGAGGCGGGCGCGCTGGGCCTCGAGCTGGGCCTGCTCGAGGGTGTAGCCGCCCATGCGGGCGATGGCCTCGTCGAACTTGTCCAGCTCGGCCGTGAGGTTCGCGTAGCTCGACTCGAGCTGCTGCGGGTTGTTGACGTTCTGGAGCGCGGTGCCGAAGGCCGTCAGGGCGTTGCTCGCGTCCTGCACGTCCTTGAGGTACTGGGTGACCTCGCCGATCCCGGTGGTGTCGACGGCGGTGTCGGTCCCTGCCGTGGTGTCGGCCGTGGCGGTGGTGTCGACCGTGGGCGTGGTGTCGAGGACGGTGTCGATGCTCGTCGGCACCGTGGCGGTCGTGTCCGGCGCGGTGGTCACCGGGGCGGTCTGGGTGGCCGGGGTGGCGGTCGTGACCGTCTCGGTGCGGGTCTCGCCGCCGCCGCAGCCGGCGACGCCGAGGGCGATGACGGACGCGGCGGCGATGCCGACCAGGGCGCGCGGGCGGGAGAGGCGCATGGGGTGACCTCCGGACGGGGACGAGCGCGATCCTACGCGCTGGCCGCGACGGCCGGGAGGGCGCGCGCGGTCGCTCCGGCCGGGCCCGTGCGCCGGGGTCGTTCGCCACCGCCTCCCGCCCCGGCCGAGGCGGTAGCCTTCGCCCGTTTGATCCCACGACGAAGGGGAGGCACATGGCGGAGCTCTGGGGCGGGGAGACGCGCAAGGCGGTCGACAACTTCCCGGTGTCCGGGGAGGGCGTCCCGGTGCCGGTGGTGCGCTGGCTCGGCCGGGTCAAGGGGGCCGCGGCGCGCGTGAACGCCGAGCTCGGCCTGCTCGACCAGGACATCGCCGCGCGCATCGGCGCGGCGGCCGACGAGGTCGCCGAGGGCAAGCACGACGACCAGTTCCCGGTCGACGTCTTCCAGACCGGCTCGGGCACCTCCTCGAACATGAACGCCAACGAGGTCATCGCGAACCTCGCCGGCGACGGCACCCACGCCAACGACCACGTGAACATGGGGCAGAGCTCCAACGACGTGTTCCCGTCGGCGGTGCACCTGGCCGCGCTCGACCAGATCACCAACGACCTGCTCCCGGCCCTCGGCCAGCTCGGCGACTCGCTCGCCGCCAAGGCCGGTGAGTTCGCGGACATCGTCAAGGCCGGTCGCACGCACCTCATGGACGCCGTGCCGGTCACCCTCGGCCAGGAGTTCGCCGGCTACGCCGCGCAGGTCCGCCAGGGGCACGCCCGGGTGGCCGACACCCTGCCGCGCCTGGGCGAGATCCCGCTGGGCGGCACCGCGACCGGCACCGGGCTGAACACCCACGCGGAGTTCGCCGAGCGCGTCCGCCGCCTGCTCGCCGAGGAGACCGGGCTGCCGATCAACCCGCCGGCCGACCCCTTCGAGGCCCAGGGCAACCGCGACGCGCTCGTCGAGGCCTCCGGGGCGCTCAAGGTCGTCGCGGTCTCGCTCACCAAGATCGCGAACGACCTGGCCTGGATGGGATCCGGCCCGCGCTGCGGCCTGGGCGAGCTCTTCCTGCCCGAGCTCCAGAAGGGCTCCTCGATCATGCCCGGCAAGGTCAACCCGGTCATCCCCGAGGTGGTCATGCAGGTGGGCGCCCAGGTCATCGGCAACGACGCCGCGATCACCGTCGGCGGGCTGCAGGGCAACTTCGAGCTGAACGTCCGCATCCCGCTCATGGCCCGCAACCTGCTCGACTCGGTCAAGCTGCTGGCCTCGGCCGCGCGGCTGCTGGCGTCCAAGTGCGTCGACGGCATCCAGCCCAACCTGCCGCGCCTGGACCACCTGGCCGAGAACACGCTGGCCGCGGCCACCGCGCTCAACCCCTACATCGGCTACGACAAGGCCGGCGAGATCGTGAAGGCCGCGACCGCGTCGGGCCGGCCGCTGCGCGAGGTGGCCCGGGAGCACGGGGTGGACGAGGCGACCCTCGGCAAGGCCCTCGACCTGCGCAAGATCGCCCAGGGCGGGATCATCGCCTGACGGCCGCGGCTCCCCGGCGGCCGGGCGCCGCCGGGGAGCGCCCCGTCAGGTGCACCAGGGGGGTTGCGAGCAGGCGCCCGAGGTGCACTGGCAGCTCGCCGAGCACGACCTCCTCGGCGGCCTCCTCGATCACCCGGATGCGCAGGCCCGCCGGGATCCCGACCCCGAGCGCCTCGCCGACGGCGCCGGCCGGGTCGGCCGGGAGGCGGGCCCGGAACGCCGGCTCGCGCGCCGCCGGCCGGCGGCTACCGGACGGGCGCCCCGCTCCCGTAGAGGCTCCGGTCCGGCGCCATGGCGGGCGCGGGCGGGGGCTCGATGCCGCCGCGGACCTCGGCGGCGAACTCGGCTCCGGCGGCCCGGATGTCGTCGAAGACCCGCAGGCGCGGGCTGACGAAGGGCGGCGGGTCCGGGGTGAGGCCGATCATGTCGGCGATCACGAGCACCTGGCCGTCGGCCTCGGCGCCGGAGGCGATGCCGATGGTCGGGGCGTCCACCGCCCGGGTGATCGCGCCGGTGAGCTCCCGGTCCACGGCCTCGACCACGATCGCGTAGCAGCCGGCGGCGTCCAGCGCGCGGGCGTCGGCCAGGATGGCGGCGGCCGAGTCGGCCGTGGTGCCCTGTCGCCGCATGCGGGTGGCCGTCTGGGGCAGGAGGCCGACGTGCCCCATCACCGGGATGCCGGCGGCGATGACCGCGCGGACCTGCGGGATGAGGGCGCCCTCCAGCTTCACGCTGTCGGCGCCCGCGTGCTGGAGCGCCCGCGCGCTCGCGACGGCCTCCTCGGGGGTGCGGTAGGTGTCGGCCGGCAGGTCGGCCACCAGGTGCGTGCGGGTCACGCCCCGCCGCACCGCCGCCGTGTGGTGGGCCATCATCGCCAGGGTCACCGGCCGGGTGGAGTCGAACCCCAGCTCGACCTGCCCCAGCGAGTCGCCGACCAGGATCAGGTCGAGCCCCGCGCCGTCCAGGGCCATCGCGGTCGGGTGGTCGTAGGCGGTCAGCATGGCCAGGCGGCGCCCGCCCTTGGCCGCGCGGATCCGCTCCGCGCTCAGGCCGGAGATCGTGCACCCCACTCGGCCGGGAGCGCGTCCCCCACCATCGCGGTCGGGCGGTTGCGCTCGTCCACGTGCACCACCAGCGGCTCGTGGCCCCGGGTCTCGGTCTCGTCGTACTGCGCGTAGGTCAGCACGATGACCAGATCGCCCGGCTGGGCCAGGCGTGCGGCGGCCCCGTTCAGGCAGATGTCGCCGCCCCCGCGGGGCCCCTCGATCGCGTAGGTCTCGAACCGCGCGCCGGTGTTGATGTTGAGCACGGACACCTGCTCGTAGGGGAGCATGTCCGCGAGGTCCAGCAGGTCGCGGTCGACCGTGATGCTCCCGACGTAGTTCAGGTCGGCGTCGGTGACCGTCGCGCGGTGGATCTTGCTCTTGAGCATCGTGCGCGTGCGTGGCGGCACGGGCGGCCTCCGTGAGGTCGGTGTCGGGAGCGGCAGGTTGTCGATCAGCCGCGCCGGGCCCACGCGGGCGGCGACGGCCAGGAGCGCCGGGCCTCCGCCCAGGCGCCGGATGGGCTCGAAGGTGTCCGGGTCCACCACCCGGGCGTACTCGGGGTCGCATCGGCGCTCGGCGCGGAGGACCGCCATGGCCGCCTGCTCCAGGCGGCCGGCGTCCTCCTCGCCCTCGGCGGCGAGGGCCCCGGCGGCGTCGAGCGCCCGCGAGAGCGCCACCGCCGCGGCGCGGTCCTCCGGCCCCAGGTAGGCGTTGCGGCTGCTCATGGCCAGGCCGTCGGGCTCGCGGACGGTGGGGGCGACGACCAGGCCGACGTCGTCCAGGTGCAGGTCGCGCATCAGCCGGCGCACGACGGCCACCTGCTGGGCGTCCTTCTGGCCGAAGACGACCCGGTCGGGCCGCACGGCGAGGATGAGCTTGGCGACCACGGTGGCGACCCCGCCGAAGTGGTGGGGGCGGACGGCGCCCTCGAGACCCTGACTCGGCCCGGCCACCTCGATCCGGGTGCAGAAGCCCTCGGGGTAGACGTCCTCGGCCCCCGGGGCCCAGACCAGGTCGGCGCCGGCGGCGGCCGCGAGCGCGAGGTCGCGGGCCTCGTCGCGCGGGTAGGCGGCGAGGTCCTCGCCGGGCCCGAACTGCGTGGGGTTCACGAACAGGCTCACCACGACGGCGTGCCCGTCCGCGGCGGCCCGCCGCATGAGCGAGAGGTGGCCCTCGTGGAACGCGCCCATCGTCGGGACCAGGGCCACGCCGCGCCCGCGTGCGCGGAGTGCGCCGACCGCGTCGCGCAGCGCCGGGACGGACCGGGCGACGGGGACCGTGGGGGTGACGCTCGGGTCGGGTGTGGAGGCCTGGGTCACGCTGCCGGGATCAGGCGCACGCCGGCGTCGGCCGCCCCGGGCAGCGCGATGCTGCGGCCGGACCGGGCCGTTGCCGGGCAGAGACGGCTCCAGCTCCCAGGACGGGATGCCAGGCACTGCTGCGCCCGAAAGCGGGGTGAGGGTAGCGGCGGGGTGCCCCCGTCACAAGTCTGTGACACCGGGCCGCGGCGCGCCGGCGCCCCCGCGTCCGCGGACGGGGGTAGGCTGACCCGCGTCATGGCGCCCCCCGACACGCTGACGGTCGCCCCGGCCGCCGAGCGCGCCCGCGAGCTGGAGCAGTACCACCGCGACCACGTGCTCGGGTGCGTGCGATGCCCGCTCGCGGAGGGCCGCACCCAGGTCGTGACCGGCAACGGCGACCCCGATGCCGACCTCATGTTCGTCGGTGAGGCCCCCGGCTACCACGAGGATCGCCAGGGGGTCCCGTTCGTGGGGCAGGCCGGCAGGCTCCTGGACGAGCTGCTCGCCGGAATCGGCCTCACCCGCGACGACGTGTTCGTCGCCAACGTGCTCAAGTGCCGGCCGCCGGGCAACCGCGACCCCCTGCCGGCCGAGATCGCCGCCTGCGAGGGTCACCTGCACCGGCAGGTCCGGCTCGTGCGGCCCCGGGTCATCTGCACGCTGGGCAACTTCGCGACCAAGCTGCTCTCCGGCCGCCCCGAGGGCATCAGCCGCGTCCACGGCCATGAGCTCCCCATCCGCCTGGGCGAGCTCGAGGTGCTGCTCTACCCGGTCTTCCACCCCGCCGCGGCCCTCTACACGCCGGCCATGCGCGCGACGCTGGCCGAGGACTTCGCCCGCCTGCCCGCGCTCATGGCGACGCCGGCGGCCGGCGCCGCGCCGCTCGTCCCCGGGCCCGAGGCCGAGGCGGCATCCGAGCCCGAGCCCGCGCCCGCCCGCGCCCGGCCGGAGGTCCCCGCGCCGGCCGGCGAGCAGCTCGGCCTCTTCTGAGCGGGCCGGTGGGCGGGCCGGAGCCCCTCCGGATGACCAGCGACGGGCCCGAGGCCACGGCGGCGCTCGGCAGCGGCCTGGCCGCCCTGCTCGGTCCGGGCGACCTGGTGCTCCTGCGGGGCGAGCTCGGTGCGGGCAAGACGACCCTGGTCCGGGCGGTGGCGCGGGCGCTCGGGGTCGAGGGGCCCGTGACCAGCCCCACCTTCACCGTCGCCCAGCGCTACGCGGGCCGGGTCCCGGTGGCGCACCTCGACGCCTACCGTCTCAGCTCGCCGGATGACGAGGAGCTCGGCCTGGCCCTGGAGGCGATCGGGGACGACGCGGTGGCCCTGGTCGAGTGGCCCGACGTCCTGGCCGGGGGGCTGCCCGAGCCGCGCCTGGAGGTCGAGCTCCGCCATGAGGGCGGCGACCGGCGGCTGGTAGTGTTGACCACGGCCGACCCCCGGCTCCATGCCGGGCTGGACGCGCTCGTTGCCCACCTTCGCGCTCGACACCGCCACCCCCCAGCCGAGCCTCGCCCTGCTCGAGGGGGATGAGGCCCTTGCCGAGCTCATGCTGGAGCGCGCCGACGGCGGCGGGCGGCGCGTGCTGGAGGCCGCGCACCACCTGCTGGCCGCCGCGGGGCTCGAGGTGGGCGAGATCGACCGCATCGTGGTCGGGCTCGGGCCCGGCGGCTTCACCGGGCTGCGCATCGGCATCGCCACCGCGCTCGCGCTCGGGCAGGCGCTGAGCGTGCCGGTGGAGGGGGCCTCGACCCTGGAGGCGCTCGCGCTCGGCATCGCCGACGCGGGCGCCGGGCACCCGGCGCCCATCCTCGCGCCGGCGACCGACGCCCGCCGCCGCGAGGTGTTCGCGGCCGCCTACCGCGTGGTGCCCGGGGGGCTCGAGGAGGTCCTGGCCCCCGCCGCCTGGCACCCGCCGGACCTGGCGGGCGCCCTGGCCGGCGTGGGCGCCGCGCAGGGCGCCGCCGTGCTGGTGGCCGGCGACGGGGCCCGTCTGCCCGGCCTCGACCACCCCGGTCTGAGCGTGCTGGCCCCGGGCTCGCCGGCCCAGCGGGTGCGGGCGGTGAACCTGGTGCGGCGCGTGGCCCAGGCCGGGCCCCGCCCGGTCGCCCCCGCGTACCTGCGCCTGCCCGACGCCGAGGAGAACCGCCTGCGCCGGCTGACCGCCACGGGGGCGACGCCATGACCACCTCCCGCTCGCGCCCGCGCCCGGCGCCCGTCCTCACGGTGCGCGGCCTGGACACGGGCGACCTCATGCAGGTGCTCGCCATCGAGTCCCGCTCCTACCCGACCCCCTGGAGCCGCCAGCTCTTCGTGGCCGAGATGAACCGCCGCAGCGGGGCCGCGCTCGTCGCGGTGGACCACGACGAGCGGGTGCAGGGCTATGTCATGTGCGCGGGGCAGTACGACTCGTGGCACGTCCTGAACGTGACCGTCCATCCGCGCCGGCGCGGGCGCGGGGTCGGCCGGCTGCTCATGGAGGAGCTCTTCCGGCGCACCGAGCGGCGCCCGCACGCCGACTACACCCTCGAGGTGCGGGTCTCGAACGACCCGGCCATCCGGCTGTACCGGAGCCTCGGCTTCGCCGACCGGGGGGTGCGACCGCGCTACTACACCGACAACGGCGAGGACGCGCTCATCATGTGGCGCCGGGGCGCGCGGAGGCCGGCGTGATCACCGGCCCGGTGCTCGCCATCGAGACCTCGTGCGACGAGACCGCCGCGGCGGTGGTCGAGGGCCGCGTGGTCCGCTCCAGCGTGGTGGCCTCCCAGGCCGACCTGCACGCGCCCTACGGCGGCGTGGTCCCCGAGGTCGCCGCCCGCCATCACATCGGCACGGTGAACGCGGTGGTCGACCGGGCGCTCGCCGAGGCCGGCCTCCGCCTCGCCGACACCGCCGCGGTCGCGGTCACCCGGCGGCCGGGGCTCATCGGGGCGCTGCTGGTCGGGGTCGCGACCGCGAAGGCACTGGCCTATGCGGCGCGAAAACCCCTCCTGATGGTGGACCACCTCCACGGCCACGTCTGCGCGTCGTGGCTGGCGCCGCTCGCGCTCGACCCCCCGTTCGTCAGCCTGATCGCCTCCGGCGGCCACACCCGCCTGGACCTCGTGCGCGACTGGCGCGCGCCCGAGCCGCTGGGGCAGACCCTCGACGACGCGGCGGGCGAGGCCATCGACAAGGGCGCCCGCCTGCTCGGCCTGCCCTATCCGGGGGGGCCTGCGCTCGAGCGGCTGGCCCGCGATGGCGACCGGGACGCCTTCACGTTCCCGGTGGGCCTCGCCGGCCGCCCGCCGGGCCTGGACTTCTCCTACGCGGGGGTGAAGACCGCGCTGCTGTACCGGGTCCGCGAGCTGGGCGAGGCGGGGACGGCCGAGCGCCGCGCCGACCTGGCCGCGTCCTACCAGGAGGCGGTGGTGCGGCCCCTGGCCGACCGGCTCATGCGCGCGGCCGAGCGCACCGGGGTCACGGCCGTGGCCATCGGCGGCGGGGTCGCGGCCAACGGGCGCCTGCGCGAGCTGGTGCGCGCGGCCGCCGAGGCACGCGGTCTGCGGGTGGCCATCCCCGACCGGGCCCTGTGCACCGACAATGCGGCGATGATCGGGGCCGCCGCCCACTTCGCCGACCCGGTGCCCTGGCCCGACTACCTGGCCCTCGACGCGATGGCCACCGCCCCGCCCGGGGGGATCGCCGCGTGAGCCGCCGCCTGCGCCCGCCCGCGGGGCCCTGGGTCGCCTGCGCCGGCCTGGTCGCCCTGGGGGTCGCCGCCGCCGCCGCGCCGGTCATCGCGGCCGAGCCCGTGCCGTCCGGGGGCCCCGGCGCCGATGCCCGCCTGATCGCCGCGGGCGCCTGGCACGACGTGCTGGACGCCTGGCGTACGCCGCCGCTGCCGGCCCCCGGCGGGACCGAGTCGGCCGTGGTGCTGCTCTCGGCGCCCGCCGCGGCCGACGCCCCGCCCGCCCGCCGGGCCGCCGCGGCCGCTGCGGTGGACCGCGAGCAGCGCGAGGTCGAGGCGACGCTGCGCGGCATCGGCGCGGTGGTCACGTTCCGCTACCGCGTGCTGGTCAACGGCATCGGCGTGCGCGTCCCCGCCGGGCGCCTGGCCGCGGTGGCCGAGATCCCGCAGGTGACGGCGGTCGTCCCGGTCGGCTACCTGGCCCCGGCCGCCGCCGCCCAGGCCGACCCCGCGGTGCAGAGCGCCCCCGCCGCCACCGCCCCGGCGCCCCTCCCGGCACCCGAGCCGACCGACCCGGCGACCCGCGCGGGCGACGGGGGCGGCGCCGGCGAGCCGCCGCCCCAGGCCCCCCCGTCGGCCGGCGAGCCGCCCCCGCCGGCCGCCCCGGCCCCCGCCCCCGTGCCGCCGGCCGGCGTCGACCCCGCCCATGTCGCGCTGATCGACGCCGGGGTGGACGTGAGCCATCCCTGGCTCGGCGGCGGCATCGGGCCGACGTTCCCGGTGGTCGGCGGGGCCGACCTGGTCGACGGCGACTCCGATCCGGCCCCGGATCCGGCCGCCCCCGAGGCGGAGGCCCACGGCACCCAGATGGCCTCCATCATCCTGCGCTCGCCGGCGCTGGCGGGCCTGGCGCCGGAGCGCGTGCCCCGCCTGCTCGCCTACCGGGTGGTCGCCCGTGAGGTGGTCGAGGGCCGGGTGCGGGCGCTCGCGCGCACCGACCGGGTGCTCGCGGCGCTCGAGGCGGCGATGGATCCCGACGGCGACGGCGACCCCGCCGACGGCGCCGAGGTCCTGGTGGTCGGCCTGGCCCGGGGCTTCGACGGGGGCGGGGTCGACCCGCTGGCCCGGGCCCTCCGCGCCGCCGACCGCGCGGGCGCGGTGGTGGTGGTGCCGGCGGGCAACGACGGCCCGACCAACGGCCACTCGGGGAGCGTGGGCGGCCCGGCCGCGGGGTCGGCGGTCCTCACCGTGGGCGGCCTGGCCGGGGCGACGACCCCGCGGCAGGCCGATCTGGAGGTGGCCATCGGCCCGGCGTCGGCCCGCCTCGGGCCCCTCCCGCTCCTGGGCGCCGAGCCCGACCCGGCCGCCGGGGTGCTGCCCATCGTGCTGGTGCCGGGCCCGGGCGGGGTGGGGCAGGGCGGGGAGCTCGGGGAGTTCCTCGCGCCGGACGGGCAGAGCCTGGTCCGCGGGGCGCTTGCGGTGGTCGGGCGCGGCGCCCCGATCGCGGAGGTCGCCCGGCGGGCGGCGGCCGCCGGGGCGGCGGGCCTCGCGGTCTGGGACCGCGCCGGCGGCGGGGCCTTCCCGGGGATCGCCGGCGGGGCCGAGTGGCCCATCCCGGTCGTCGGGCTCGGCGCCCGCCAGGGCCAGGCCCTGGCCGACCTGGTCGCGGCCCAGCCCGGGCTCGGCGCGCGCGTGACCCCGCTCGCCACCGCGCCGGCCCCGGCGGCGGTCGCCTCGTTCTCCTCGCGCGGCCCGACGGCCGATGGGCGGCTCAAGCCGGACCTGGTCGCCCCCGGGGTCGACGTCGAGAGCGCCTATCCCGGCGCCGACGCGCAGGGCCTGCCGCGCACCTCGCGGCTCACCGGCACCTCCGCCGCCGCCGCCGCGGTCGCGGCCATGGCCCTGCGCGTGCGGGTCGACCGGCCGGACCTCCGGCCGGCGGACGTCCGCAGCGTGCTGGTGCAGGCCGCCGCCCCGGTGCCCGGGGTGGCGCCGGTCGACCAGGGCGCCGGCGCCGTGCCCGACCCCGCGGGCGTCGCGGGCCTCGCGGTGCCGCCGGTGGCCGTCGACCCGCCCATCGTGACCCAGACCCGCCCGCGCGCCGGCCGCGAGGTGATCGGCTTCGCCGTGCGCGACCTCACCGGCGAGGGTGGCGCCTACCGGGTCCTGTTCCAGGGGCCCTCCGGCGCCACCCTGGCCCTCGGGCCCCCCGTGCGGATCCCGCCCGGCGTGCGCGCCGGGGTGCGGCTGGCCATCCCGGCGCCCGGCGACCCGGGGGCGGCGTTCCGCGGGCGCGTCCTGGTCGTGCTCGAGGGCGCGTCGGTCGCCTCGGCGACGGCGCCCGTCTGGGCGGCCCCCGCGGCCCCGACCCCGGCGTCGGCCCTCGGCCGCCCGCGCGTGCGGGTGACCGGCTCGGGGCTGGCGGAGGTGCGGGTGCGGGTGGGCACGCTCACGCGCACGCCCGGGCGCATCGAGAGCGTCGCCCTGCACGACGTCGGCCTCTGGCTCGTGCCCCAGGGCGAGGGCGCCGGAGAGCCCATGCGGATGGGCACCGCCAAGCAGGCCGCCGACTGGCCCGCGGCGCGCTACCGGTTCCTGCTCGCCCGCCGGCAGGCCGACGGCGAGGCGGTCCCCGAGGGCCGCTACCGCGTGCGGGTGACCGCGGCCGGTCCGGACGGGGCGGCCATCGCCCGGGTGAGCGCGCCGTTCACCCTGGGCCCCGAGGGCTGACGGGCTTGCGCCCGGTGGCGACGGCGGTGTAGCTTGTATCGAAATGTCACAAAGTCGAGCCTGAGGAGCCCGTGGCCGACCAGCTCACCCTCGGCGTCGCCGCACGCCTGTCGCGCTACCTGCAGGTGCTCACCCAGGCCAAGAAGATGGGCAAGACCTCCATCTCCTCGCAGGCCATCTCGGAGTACACGAACGTCAACCCGACCCAGATCCGCCGGGACCTCTCGGGCTTCGGGAAGTTCGGCAAGCGGGGCGTGGGCTATGACATCGACACCCTCATCGCGCAGATCCGCAAGATCCTGCGGACCTCGGGCCAGCACAACATCGCCCTGTTCGGGGCGGGCAACCTGGGCCAGGCCATCGCGACCTCGGGCGTCTTCGCCGACCACGGCTTCCGCATCTCGGCCATCTTCGACGTCGACCCCGACAAGGTCGGCCAGCTGGTCGGCGACCTGGTCGTGCGCCACTACTCCGAGCTTCCGCACGTGGTGGCCAACGAGGGGATCATGGTCGGGGTGCTCGCGGTGCCCGGCAAGGGCGCCCAGCAGGTGGCCGACGACCTGGTGGCGGCCGGGGTGAAGATCATCTTCAACTACTCCGACGCCCTGCTCTCGGTGCCCTCGGACGTCACCGTGCACACCTCGAGCCCGGCCGTCGAGCTGCTGTACGCGCTCTACTTCTACCTGACCTGATCCGGCCCGCGCGCTGGTACCATCGCCGCCCGTGACGGCCCCCGACCACCTGCCGTCGGCGATCCTCGCCGGGGTGCGCGAGCGCTTCGAGGCGTCCACCGACTTCACCGTCGGCCTGGAGGAGGAGTACCAGCTCCTGGACCCGGCCACGCTCGCGCTGACCAACCGGTTCGAGGACCTGGTTGCGCTGGCCGACGACGCCTTCCGGCCGCGGCTGGCCGGTGAGCTCATCGCCAGCGAGGTCGAGTTCCGCACCCGGGCCCACCCCGACTTCGCCGCCGCCGCCCGCGAGCTGGTGGAGGGGCGCCTCGCCACCCTGGCCCTGGCCGACCGCCTGGGGATCTGCCTGGGCGTGAGCGGCGTGCACCCCTTCAGCCGCTGGGAGGACCAGCGCATCATCGACACCCCGCACTACGCCCGGGTGGAGGGGGATCTCGGCTACATCGCCTGGACCAACAACACCTGGTCGACCCATCTGCACTGCGGCATCCGGGGCGCCGACCGGGCCGTGCGGGTGTCCTCCGCGATGCGGAGCGTCCTACCCGAGCTCCTGGCCCTCTCGGCCAACTCGGCCCTGTTCATGGGGCGGGTCACGCGGCTGCACTCCACCCGCACCTCGGTGTTCGTGCGCTCGTTCCCGCGCTGCGGCGTGCCCGACGCGCTCGGCTCGTGGGATGAGTACGCCGACTTCGTGGGCCTGCTCGAGCGCACCGGGTCCATCGTGGAGGGCACCCAGATCTGGTGGAGCGTGCGCCCGCACCACTCCTTCGGGACGGTCGAGGTGCGCATCTGCGACGGCCAGACCGAGATGGGCGAGGCCCTCGCGGTCATGGCCCTCGCGAACGCCTGCCTGGCCCGCTTCTGCATGGCGCACGACGCGGGCGAGCCCCTGCCGGCCCACGCGGGCCGGCTCATCGAGGAGAACCTCTGGCGCGCCCAGCGCCACGGCCTGGAGGGACGGATGATCGACCTGGACCGCGGGGTGGAGCGGCCGACCACGGCCGCCGTCGAGGCGCTGCTCGAGTGGAGCGAGCCGGTCCACGGGCCGCTCGGCCTCACCCCGTTCCTCGCCCACGTGCCGGTCATGCTGGCCGAGGGCAACGGGGCCATGCGCCAGGTCCGCCGGCTGCAGGCGCTCGACGGCGACCTGCGGGCGGTCCACGCCGAGGTCGTCGAGCGCACCCGCCGCTCGGCCGAGGAGGCCCTCGCGCTGGTCGGGGCGGTGACGGCCCGATGAGCACCGGGATGCCGCCCGGGGAGCCCCAGCCGAGCCCCGAGGAGCTCGCGATGATGGAGGCGATGATCCGGCGCCTGGCCGAGACGCCGGTGCGCGACGTCGTCATGCAGACGATGGCGACCTTCGCCGACATGGCCGCCATCCGGCTCGGCCTCGGCCCCGAGGGCGCCGCCGACGCCGACCTGCCCCAGGCCCGCCTGGCCATCGAGGCGCTGCGCGGCCTGCTCGAGGTGGCCGAGGAGCACATCGGGCCGGCCAGCGCGCGCCCGTTCCGCGAGCCCCTGGCCGCCCTCCAGATGGCCTTCGCCCGCGCGGCCGAGGCCGCCGAGGCCGCCCGCGCCCAGGCCGAGGCCTCCGGCGCCGGCCCGGAGGAGGAGGGGAGCGGCCTGTGGACCCCACCGGGCGCCGCCGGCCCGGGGCCGCCCGGCGGGCGGCTGTGGACCCCGGGGTCCGAGTGACGGGCGGCGCCGCGGAGGCCCGGGCGGAGATCGGGGTCTTCGGGGGCTCAGGCTTCTACTCGTTCCTCGACGGGGTCGAGGAGGTCGCGGTGGACACCCCCTACGGCGCGCCCTCGGCCCGGGTGGTGCTCGGCGAGGTCGGCGGGCGCCGGGTGGCGTTCCTGCCCCGCCACGGGGCGCATCACGAGCTCCCGGCGCACGCGATCAACTACCGCGCGAACCTCTGGGCCATGAAGGCGCTCGGCGTGCGGCGGATCATCGGCCCCTGCGCGTCGGGGAGCCTGCAGCCGCACGTCAAGGTCGGCGACTTCGTGGTCTGCGACCAGTTCGTCGACCGCACCAGGGGCCGGCGGGACACCTTCTACGACGGCCCGGTGGCCACCCACGTGAGCTCGGCCGACCCCTACTGCCCCGAGCTCCGCGGCCTGCTGGCGCAGGGCTGCCGGGATCTCGGCATCCCGGTCCACGAGACCGGCACGGTGGTGGTGATCCAGGGGCCGCGGTTCAGCACCCGGGCCGAGAGCCGCTGGTTCACCGCGATGGGCTGGGAGGTCATCAACATGACCGCCTACCCCGAGGCGATCCTCGCCCGCGAGCTCGAGCTCTGCTACGCCAACGTGTCGCTGATCACCGACTACGACGTGGGCCTGGAGGGGATGGAGGGCCTGCCCGCGGTGAGCGCCCAGGAGGTCATCGAGACCTTCCGCACCAACAACGAGCGGCTGCGCGACCTGCTGTTCCGGGTCATCCCGATGATCGCGCCGGATCCGGACCCGCTCTGCGGGACGGCGCTGGCGACCGCCCGGCTCTAGGGCCTGTCCACAAGGTCGACCCGCCACCCGTCGGCTGCATCGCGGCGCACCTCGGCACCCTCGGAATCACATGTACCACCAGTACATGCGACGTCCTGCGCGAGAAGCGAGTCTGTTGCGAGCCTCCGGCACCGGTCTGCTTGCGATTCGCTCCCCGGGAGGCGGGTCTTGGTTCATGGACGGTCCCTGGGAGCGCCCGCCGGTCAGGGCGGCCCGGCCCGGGCCACCCGCCGGCGCAGGCCCCGGAACTGCACCTGCTGCATCAGCAGGTGCCCGGGGTCCCACACGAGCAGGGCGGCGAGCCGGTGGAACCACTCCGGGCGCCCCGAGCCGCGTGAGCGCACGAGCAGGCGCGTGGTGCCGTCGCCGCGGTCGATGAGGGCGAAACCCCAGATCGAGTCGACCGCCCAGAGCGGGAGCGGTCCGTCCAGGTCGGCCATCCGCCCGGTCATCGTCCCCCGGAAGCGGTAGACCAGGGCCCGCGGCGGATCGACGACCGCCGCCGTGAACCACGTCCGGGCGCTCGAGGCCACGCGGTCGCCCGGGGCCAGGTGCTGGTGCTCGGGCAGGACCGCCGTCGCGCTCGGCCGGCCGCCGTTGTCCAGGCGGTCGACCGAGTACCAGCCCGCGCCGGGCCGGCAGCCGGCGGGCGGGTCGACCATGGCGCCCATCTGGACCAGCCACGGCCACACCCGGCTGGGCGGAGCCGGGAGCGTGGTCGCCATGGTCGACCGCGGCCCGGGGACCAGGTCGTCGCCGGGCAGCGGCCGGGCGCGCTCCGGGCGGGTGGCGCCCAGGTTCATCAGCCGCGGGCGCAGGGCGGCCCAGGTGCCGAGCAGGCCGGCGGCGACGAGGAGGGTGCGGCGCACAGGGGCATTCTGCCCGGACTTGGGCCGGATGGCTTTGCCATGACCGGCACAAGCGCCGGGCCGTCTGGTAGAAAGACCCGTCGTTCGGCGGCCACAGGACCGTCGGCCGCTGGAGGTGGGACGGGCCCCCCGGATCCGTCCCGCCGCGGACCCTGGACACGGAGGACTACTTGGCCGACTTCCTGTCGGACAATACGACCTGGCTCGCCGTCATCGCCGGCCTCATCGCCGTGGTGTACGGGCTGGGCCTGGCCGCGTACATCATGAAACAGCCGGCCGGATCGGACCGCATGCGCGAGATCGCCGGTGCGGTGCAGGAGGGTGCACGGGCCTACCTGACCCGGCAGTACTCGATCATCGCCGCGGTCGCGGTGGTGCTCTTCGTGGTGATCGGGCTCCTGGGCGGCGCGGTGGACTCACCGCTGCTCGGCTGGGAGGCGGCGATCGGCTTCCTCATCGGCGCCGTCGCATCGGGCGCCGCCGGCTTCATCGGCATGAACGTCTCGGTGCGGACCAACGTGCGCACCGCGGAGGCGGCCAGGGGCGGGCTCAAGCCCGCGCTCAGCATCGCCTTCAAGGGCGGGTCGGTGACCGGCCTGCTCGTGGTCGGCCTGGGCCTCCTGCGAGGACGACCCGCGCAACCCGGCCGTCATCGCCGACAACGTGGGCGACAACGTCGGCGACTGCGCCGGCATGGCCGCCGACCTGTTCGAGACCTACGCGGTGACCACCGTGGCGGTCATGTTCCTCGGCTCGCTCTACTTCGCCGTCGGCGACAGCCAGACCAACGCCGTGCTGTTCCCGCTGGCGCTGGGCGCGGTGTCGATCATCACGTCGATCATCGGCACCTGGTTCGTGCGGGTCGGGCGCAACAACTCGATCACCGCCGCCCTCTATGTGGGCCTGGGCGTGGCCGCCGTGCTCTCGGCACTGGCGTTCATCCCGATCACCCAGTGGCTCATGGACGGCCTGGAGGGCGCCCGCGGCCAGGAGGCCGTGAGCTGGGACCGCTACTACTTCGCGGCCCTGATCGGCCTCGGGGTCACCCTGCTCCTGGTGGCCATCACCGAGTACTACACCGGCACCATCTGGCCGCCGGTCAAGAGCATCGCCCGCGCCTCGCAGACCGGCCACGCGACGAACATCATCGCCGGGCTGGCCGTCTCGCTGAAGGCCACCGCCCTGCCGGTCATCGTCATCGCCGGCGGCATCGTGGCCTCGTACGAGCTCGCGGGCTACTACGGCATCGGCGTCGCGGTCATGGCGCAGCTGTCGCTCACCGGGATCATCGTGGCGCTCGACGCCTACGGGCCGATCACCGACAACGCCGGGGGCATCGCCGAGATGGCGGAGATGCCCGACTCGGTCCGCGCGGTCACCGACCCGCTCGACGCCGTGGGCAACACCACCAAGGCGGTGACCAAGGGCTACGCCATCGGCTCGGCCGGCCTGGCCGCGGTGGTGCTGTTCGTGTCCTACGTCGAGGAGCTGCGCAAGGCCCTCGAGGACGCCGGCCAGTCGGTGGTCGCCGAGGCCCTGGCGTTCGACCTCGGGAACCCCTACGTGGTCGTCGGGTTGTTCATCGGCGGCCTGCTGCCGTTCATCTTCGCCGCGCTGTGCATGGAGGCGGTGGGGAAGGCCGGCGGCCAGGTGGTCGAGGAGGTCCGGCAGCAGTTCAAGGAGAAGCCGGGGATCATGGAGGGCACCGACAAGCCCGACTACGCCCGCTGCGTGCGGATCGTGACCGCGACCGCACAGAAGCAGATGCTGATCCCGGGGCTCATCCCGATCATCGTCCCGATCGTGGTGGCGTTCATCTTCGGGATCGACAACGGCCGGGTCATGCTCGGCGGGCTCCTGCTCGGCGTCATCGTGACCGGCCTGTTCGTGGCCATCTCGATGACCTCGGGGGGTGGCGCGTGGGACAACGCCAAGAAGCTCATCGAGGACGGCCAGTACGGCGGCAAGGGCTCGGACGCCCACAAGGCCGCCGTCACCGGCGACACGGTCGGCGACCCCTACAAGGACACCGCCGGCCCGGCCATCAACCCGATGATCAAGATCGCCAACATCGTGGCGCTCCTGGTCATCCCGTTCCTGGTCTGATCGAGGCGAGGGGGCCCGCCCATCCCGGGCGGGCCCCCGACCTCGCCCCCGGAGGCCCCCGTGCGCGGCGCCGACGTCTACTCCGCCTTCGTCGTCCTGCTCTCGTCGGCCCTGGTCGTGCTCGGCGTGGTGCAGATCGCCCGCGCCGCCTCGGGCGGCGCCGGCCCGGTGGCCTATCTGGTCGGCGTGCTGCTGCTCGGCGCCGGCCTCGGGCGCCTGTTCCTGTGGTACCGCGGGCGGCGGGGGGAGCCGCGGGGGTAACGTCCGCGCTCGCACGGCGACGTCCTGGAGGTCCGACCGGTGTTCGTGGTGGTGGTGGGCTGCGGGCGCGTGGGCGCCGCGGTGGCCAAGACGCTGATCGACGACGGGCACGACGTCAACGTCGTCGACCAGAACGCCGAGGCGTTCAGCCGGCTGGGTGAGGACTTCCCCGGCAACTTCGTCCAGGGCCCGGCGCTGGAGATCAGCGTGCTGCGGGCCGCCGGGGTCGAGCGGGCCGACGCGTTCGTCGCCGCGACCGACGGGGACAACACCAACATCGTGATCGCCCAGATCGCCCGCGACCGCTTCCAGGTGCCGTGCGTGATCGCCCGCGTGCTCGATCCCTACCGGGCGGCGTTCTACGACGGCCGGGGCCTCACCACGATCTGCCCGACCCGGACGGCCATCGACCTCATGGGCGGGGCGCTGCGCGACTACGCGGTCACCCTGGACCAGGAGGGCTGAGGTGTACGTCGTCATCGTCGGCGGCGGCAAGGTCGGGGCCAACGTGGGCCGGGCGCTGCTCAGGATGGGCCACGAGGTGACCCTCGTCGAGTCCCGCTCGCCGCGCTTCGCCGTGCTCGAGGAGGAGTTCGAGCACATGG
>JALOLS010000064.1 GCA_025455865.1 Thermoleophilia bacterium | reverse complement strand
AGGGCGTCCTCCACCCGGTCGCGGTCGGGATCGCCGCCCTCGGCGGCGATCGAGGTCGCGGGCACGTCCGGCGCGCCGCAGCCGATCATCCGCGCCGCCCAGGCCGGGTCGGGGTCGCGGTTCAGGGCCACGCCGTGGGTGGAGACGCCCTGGGCCACCCGGATCCCCACGCTCCCGAGCTTGCGCCCGCCCACGTAGACGCCGGTCGCATCGTCGCCGGGCCGGGCACCGGGCACCCCGCTCGCCTCGGCCATCGCCCCGACCAGCGCGTCCACGAAGCGCCGCACCCCCCGCCCGCCGCGCAGGTCCGCGATGACGTAGCCGGTGGTCTGGCCCGGCCCGTGCCAGGTCATCTGCCCGCCGCGGTCGCTCGCGACCACGCTCGCCCCGAGCGCCGCGAGCTCGGCGTCGCCGACCAGCAGGTCGGCCCGGGTGCCGTGGCGGCCGTGGGTGTAGACCGGGTCGTGCTCCAGCAGCCAGACCACGTCGGGGATCGCGCCGGCCCGCCGCCGGGCGGCCATGGCCCGCTGGAGGTCCCACGCCTCCAGATACCCGATGCGCGGGGTGCAGAGCAGCAGTCCGGATCGCGCCACGTCGCTACAGCACGAGCGCGTGCGGGCGCTCGATGAGCTCGGCGATGCGCCCCAGGAAGGTCGCCGCCTCGGCGCCGTAGAGCACCCGGTGATCGGCGGTGAGGGTGAGGGTCATGACCTCGCGCACCGCCACCTGGCCGTCCACCACCACCGGCGCGGGCTTGGCCCGGCCGACCGCGAGGATGGCCGCCTCGGGCGGGTTGATGACCGCGGTGAAGCGGTCGACCCCGAACATCCCGAGGTTGGAGACCGAGATCACGCTCCCCTCGAGCTCCGCCGCGGTGATGCCGCCCTCGCGGGCCCGGCGCGCCAGGTCCCGGACCTCGGCCGCGATCTGCCCGACGCTCTTGGCCGCGGCGTCGCGCACCACCGGGACGAGCAGCCCGCCCGGCACGCTCACCGCCACCCCCACGTGGACGCCCGCCGGGGCGACCAGGGCGTCGCCGTCGAAGCGGCTGATCGCGTCGGGACGCTCGGCCGCGGCCAGGGCGACCGCCCGCACGATGAGGTCGTTCAGGCTCGGCCGGGCGTCCTCGGGGGCCGCGGCGGCCAGGTCGCGGCGCAGCGCCTGCGCGGCGGTGGCGTCGACATCGCGCTGGAGCGCGAAGGGCGGGGCCTCCATGGCCTGCACCATGCGCCGCGCGATCGTCTGCTGGAGGCGGGTGAGGGGGGTGCGCGTGCCCGGTGCGGGCGCCGGGGCGGGGGCGGCCGCGGCGGGGGCGGGCACCGCGGGCGCCGGTGCCGGGGGCGCCGGGGGCGCCGGGGCGGGGGCGGGGGCGCCGACTCCGTCCAGGAGCGCTCCCGCGGTCCCGTTGGCCGCCGCCTCGACGTCGGCGCGCACCACCCGCCCGTCCGGCCCGGTGCCGCGCACCCGGCCGATGTCGATGCCCAGTCGTGCGGCCATGCTGCGCGCGAGCGGCGACGCCTTGACCCGCCCCCCGGGGGCCGCGGCCGCGACCGGCTCGGGGGCCGGTGGCGCCGGCGCGGGCGGGGCGGGCGCCCCATCGGCCGCCCCCGCGTCCCGGGTGCCCATCGCCGCGGCCTCGGCCACGTCCTCGGCCGGCGCGTTCTGCGCTCCGGGGGAGACCTCCCCGACCTCCAGGCCGATCTCCGACCCGGTCCCGTCGTCGCTCACCGGGATGCCGGTGGCCGTGTCCTCCTCGTCGCCGGAGTCCACCGCCCCGTGGGCCGGGACGCCGGCCGGCTCGCCGATGCCGGCGATGGGCTCGCCCACCGGCACCGTGTCGCCCTCGTGGGCACCGATGGCGAGCGTCCCGCCCTCGGGGGCCTCGACGGTCATCGTGGCCTTGTCGGTCTCGATCTCGACCAGCGGCTCGCCCTTGGCCACCTCGGCGCCGTCGTCCTTCAGCCACCTGAGGACCGTGCCCTCCTCCATGGTGTCGGAGAGCTTGGGCATCAGGAACTGGCTCATGCGGCGCCTCCCGGGCGTCGTCCGATCACGCGGCGCACCGCCGCGGCCACGTCGGCCGGGGCGGGCAGGGCGGCCTGCTCGAGGTTCTTCGCGTAGGGCATGGGCACGTCCGCGCTGGTCACCCGGGCGATCGGCGCATCCAGCCAGTCGAAGCAGGCCTCGTACAGGTGGGTCGCCAGGTTGGCGGCGATGCCGCACTCGGGCCAGCCCTCGTCGACGATGACCGCGCGCGAGGTGCGGCGCACCGAGCCGGCCAGCGTCTCGAGGTCCAGGGGCCGGAAGGTGCGCGGGTCGATCACCTCGCACTCGACGCCCTCCCGGGCGAGCGCATCGGCGGCGGCCAGCGCCACCCAGACCATGCGGGAGTGGGCGATCACCGTGCAGTCCCTGCCCGACCGGCGCACCGCCGCCCGCCCGAACGGCACCAGGTCGTCGGGCCCGCCGACCGGCCCCTTCTTGGCATAGAGGCCCTCGCTCTCCAGGAAGACGACCGGGTCGTCGTCCCGGATGGCCGTCTTCAGGAGGCCCTTGGCGTCGTAGGGGGTCGCCGGCGCGGCGACCTTGAGCCCGGGCACGTGGGCGTACCAGGCGTCGAGGGAGTGCGAGTGCTGCGCGGCGAGCTGGTGGCCGGCGCCGCCCGGCATGCGCAGGACCACCGGGCACGCCACCTGGCCGCCGAACATGTAGCGGACCTTGGAGGCGTTGTTGACGATCTGGTCCATGGCGACGATCGAGAAGTTGACCGTCATCAGCTCCACGATCGGGCGCAGGCCGGACATGGCCGCCCCGATCCCGATGCCGACGAACCCCGCCTCGCTGATCGGGGTGTCGACCACCCGGCGCTCGCCGAACTCGCGCAGCAGCCCGCGGGTGACCTTGAAGGCGCCCTCGAAGCGGCCGACGTCCTCGCCCATCACGAAGACCCGCTCGTCGCGCTCCATCTCCTCGCGCATGGCCTGGGTGAGCGCCTCGCGGTAGGAGATCGCCTTGCGCGGCGGGGCCGACCCGCCGCCCTGGCCCTTGGCCGGCGCCGTGGTGCTCATGCCCCACCCCCGGCGGGGGCGGCGGGCCCCGGGGGCATGATCGCGCTCCCCCGCGGGTCGTCGCTCCAGGGGTTGGCGTAGACGTCCCGGGCGAGCTCCTGGACCGGCACCTCGGGGCTCTGCTCGGCGAAGGCCGCGGCGTCCTCGACCACCGCCTCGATCCGCGCCCGCTCGGCCGCGATCTCCTCGCCGGTCATGACCCCCTCGCCGAGCAGCACGCGCTCGAACATCACGATGGGGTCGCGTGCCTGCCAGCGCTCCTTCTCGTCCGCCGCCCGGACGGTGTCGGGGTCGCTCATCGAGTGGCCGCGGTAGCGGTAGGCGAGCAGCTCGATCATCGAGGGCTGGCCCTCCTCCCGGGCCATGCGCGCGGCCTCCGCCACCGCCGCCCGCACGGCCAGCACGTCCATGCCGTCGACCTTGCGCGCCGGCATGCCGTACCCCTCGGCGCGCTTGTAGAGGTCCTCGTCGGCCGAGTGCCGCTCGACCGAGGTGCCCATGCCGTACTGGTTGTTCAGGAGCAGGAAGATCACCGGCAGGCGCCACAGCTCGGCCATGTTCAGCGACTCCGCCAGCACGCCCTGGTTGGCCGCGCCGTCGCCGAACATCGTGAGCGACACCGCGCCGTCGCCCCGGTAGCTCGACGCGAACGCCAGGCCCACGCCGAGCGGCACCGAGCCGCCGACGATCCCGTATCCGCCGTAGAAGTGGCGCTCGGCGTCCATCAGGTGCATCGACCCGCCGCGCCCGCCGCAGATGCCGGTGCTGCGCCCGAACAGCTCGGCCATGACCCGGCCGGGATCGCTGCCGCGGGCCAGGGCGTGACCGTGCTCGCGGTAGGTCGAGGTGATCGGGTCGGTGGGCCGGAGCGCGCTGATCGCCCCGACCACCGCCGCCTCCTCGCCGATGGCCAGGTGCAGGAAGCCGCCGATCCGCCCGCGCATGTACTCCTCGGCCGCGCGCTCCTCGAAGCGGCGGATGAGCCACATGGACGAGAACATCGCGCGCATCTCGTCGGGCTCGGGCCGCGGCGAGGGGCTGGTGGCGATGCGAGGGGCGGTCCCGCTGCTCATGGACGCTCCTGACGAGGGCCGTGGGTCACGGCGTCGGGGAGATGATTGCACCAGGCCCCCGCCAGATGCACCACACCGGCGCCTCAGCCCGCCGGGACCTCGAGGTGGCGCTCCACCACCGTGATGTCGCGCCACTCCCCGGCCATGCGCGAGTGGGCCAGGTGGGTGCCGACGACCCGGAACCCGTGGCCGCGGGCGAGGGCCAGGCCCGCCGCGTTCTCGGGGAAGATGAGCCCCACGAGCTTCCAGTAGCCCAGGCCCGGCGCCGCCGAGACCAGGTGCCGGAGCATGGCCCGCCCGACCCCGCGGCCGCGGGCCTCCTCGGCCACGTACACCGTGTACTCGGCCACGCCGTCGTACCAGGCGCGGTGGGAGAAGGGGGCGAGGGCGGCCCACCCCAGCACCGCCTCCCCGCCCTCGGCCACGAACACCGGGGCGCGATCGCCCCGGGCGGCGAGCCAGCCGCGCCGCTCCTCGGCCGAGTGGGGCCCGGTGGCGAACGTCGACCAGCCGCCGGCGATCGCGGCGTCGTAGATGCGGGCGATCGCGCCGGCGTCGGCCGGGCCCGCGGGCCGGATGCGGAGGGGGGGCACCCGGCCCATGCTACTTCGGCGCCCCGGCCGCGCAGGGCGCGGCCGGGGCGTTCCGGCGCGGTGGCGCTACCGGATCCCGACGTCGTCGGGGCGGTCGGCCAGGGTGAGCGGCACGTCGACCCGGTCGCCGTCGCGCAGGACCGTGACGGTGATGCGGGCGCCCACCGGGCGGCTCGCGATCCGCTGGCTCACGTCGGCCATGTCGCTGACCGTCCTGCCGTCGATCGCCACGATGATGTCGCCGCCGCGCGGGACCTCATCGCCCTGGGAGTTCGCCGACCGCACGCCGCCGGCGCGGGCCGGGCCGCGGGAGTCGGTCGACTCGATCACCACGCCGCTCTTGCCCGGCATCCCGAGCTTCTCGGCGAGCTCGGGGTCGATGTCGCGGCCGGTGATCCCGATCCAGGCGTGGCGCGGCTCCCCGGTCGCGATGATGGCGTCGGCCACCGGGCGCACGGTGTCGATCGGCACCGTGAAGCCGATGCCGTCGCTCCCGCCGCCCTCGGAGGCGATCTGGGAGTTGATCCCGATCACGCGGCCCTTGCGGTCGAGCAGCGGCCCGCCCGAGTTGCCCTTGTTGATCGCGGCGTCGGTCTGGATGACGTTCTGGATCGGGAACCCGTTGGGGGCCTCGATCTCGCGCTTGAGCGCCGACACGATGCCGGTGGTCGCGGTGCGCTCGAGGCCGAACGGGTTGCCCAGGGCCACCACGCCGTCCCCGACCACGATGCCCTCGCTCTGCCCGAGGGGCACCGGCCGGGCCGACGCCGGCACGCGCTCGGCCTGGAGCACCGCGAGGTCGGTCGAGGGGTCCACCCCGAGCACCCGGGCCTGCACCCGGCTGCGGTCGGCGAAGGTCACGGTCACCGTGGTCGCCTCGCCCACCACGTGCTCGTTGGTGAGGATGCGCCCGGCACGGTCGACCAGGAAGCCCGACCCGAACGCCTCGCCCTGCTCGGTGCGCGCGCTCACCAGGGTGATCGCGGAGGAGGTGCGGCGCACCACCTCCTGCACCGAGAGCGCCCCGGCCTCGGCGGTCTCGGGGACCGGCGCCGGGTCGCCGGTGCTCAGGGCGGCCGGGGTGGCCGACGCGGCGGTCGTCCGCACGATCGTGGTCGTCTGGTCGCCGCCGATGTTCCCGGTCGCTGCGAGCCCCGCGAACGTCACGCCCGCGCCGACGGCGGCGGGCAGGACGGCGGCGGCGAGCCACCGGGGCGCCCGTCGGCGCGGCCGCGGGGCCGGGGGGTCCGGCTGCGGGGGGCGGGGCGTCAGGGGCGGAAGGGACCCGGAGGGCCCGGGATACGGCGTCTGCATCGTGCTCCTCGGCTTGCGTCGACCGAACGAGACCGACGGTATCGCCGGACCATTAGGCGACGGTTATCCGACGCCGTACGGGTCGGGAGGAGATGTTTGGGGCGTGCTCCCCCGGCGCCGCCTCCTACAATCGGCTCGCCGGGCATCGGAGGGAGTGGCGTGGCACAGCGGGTCCTGGTGGTCGACGACGAGAAGTCCATCCGCACCATCGTCGAGTACGCGCTGCGCGACGCCGGCTTCGAGGTGGTCAGCGCGGCGCGGGGCGACGAGGCGCTCGAGGTGCTCGACCGTGAGGGCGCCGACCTGGTGCTGCTCGACCTCATGCTGCCGGGCATCGACGGCCTGGAGGTCTGCCGGCGCATCCGGGCCACCCGCAACGTGCCGATCATCATGCTCTCGGCCCGCGGGGAGGAGGTCGACAAGGTCCTCGGCCTCGAGCTCGGCGCCGACGACTACGTCACCAAGCCGTTCTCGCCGCGCGAGCTGGTCTCCCGGGTCAAGGCCAACCTGCGCCGCGCGCGCATCGTCACCGACCACGAGGAGCCCATCCGGGTGGGCGACATCGAGGTCGACCCGGTCGCCCGCACGGTCCGCCGCGACGGCCAGGAGGTCGCGGTCACCTTCTCGGAGTTCGAGATCCTGCTCAAGCTCCTGCGCTCGCCCCGGCGGGTGTTCACCCGCGAGGAGCTGATGAACCACCTCTGGAAGGGCTCCTTCTACGGCGACCTGCGCAGCGTCGACGTCCACGTGCGCCACCTGCGGCAGAAGATCGAGCAGGACCCCTCCAACCCGGTGCTCATCCGCACGGTCCGCGGGGTGGGGTACGCCTTCGGCGGGGGGGACGCGGGGGCGCCGTGACGGGCCGCGTCGGGCGGGTCGGCCTGCAGGTCTGGCTGGTCGCGGCCTTCGTGCTCGTCGGGGCCGCCGCGAGCCTGGCGGTGCTGCTGGTGGTGCTGCCGACGCTCGAGTCGAGCGTCGTGGCCGAGGCGGCCGACCGCGAGGCCCGCCGGGTCGAGTCGGCGCTGGCCGCCCGCTCGGAGATCCCGGGCGCGGGGCTCTCATACCGCCGGGACGAGCTCGACCCCCACATCGCCGGGATCGCCGGCGACGTGCAGGGGGTCGCGCGGTTCACCTCGCTGACCGGCCTCCAGGTGCGGGCCGCGGTCCAGGGCGCCCCGGCGGCCCTGCTGCCCACCGACGGGTCGCTCGGGCTCGAGGGCGCCGAGGTGCTCAACGCCGGCCGGCCCGGGCCGGTGCGCCCGCGGATCGAGGACACCGGCGACACCCGGACCGTCTTCTCGGCCGTGCCCCTCGCCAAGAACGGGGTGCAGATCGGGGTGGTCGAGGTCGCCGTGCCGGTCACCGCGCAGGAGGGGGAGCTCGAGGTGGTGCGCCAGCGCGTCTTCCTCGCGGTGGTCACCGTGCTGGTGCTGGCGAGCCTGGCCGGGTACGGGCTCTCGTGGCTCCTCGGCCGGCGCATCGCCCGCCTGGCCCAGACCGCGTCGCAGCTGTCCTCGGGCGACCTCACCGCCCGTGCCCCGGAGGTCGCCCCGCGCGAGGTCGCGACCCTCGCCGGGAGCCTCAACCGCATGGCCGACCGCCTGGAGGACATGCTGGCCGACGTCACCAGCGAGCGCGACCGGGCCCGCGGGATGATCGGGTCGCTCGCCGAGGGCGTGCTCGCGGTGGGACCCGACGGCGAGGTGACCGTGGCCAACGCCGCGGCCGAGCGCTACCTCAAGCCCGGCGGCGGCCCGCTGCACCTGGCCGACCTGCCCGAGCCCATCGCGGCCGCCGTGCGCGAGGTGCTCGACGACCCCGAGCGCCGCCCGCTCACCGACACCGCGGCGCTCGCCGACGGGACCGAGCTGGAGCTCCAGGTGAGCGCCCTCGCCGGGCGCAGCGGCGTGGTCCTCGCGCTGCGCGACGTCACCGACGAGCGCCGCCTGGAGCGGGCCCGGCGCGACCTGGTCGCCAACGTGAGCCACGAGCTCAAGACCCCGCTCTCGGCCCTCAAGGGGTTCCTGGAGCTCCTGGAGGACGAGGGCATGGACGCCGGGCGCCGGCGCGAGTTCATGGGCCTGATGAGCCAGGAGACCGACCGCCTGGGGCGCCTGGTCGAGGAGCAGCTCGAGCTCGCCCGCCTCGACGCCGGGGCGCTCCGGATGGACATGGAGGACGTCGACCTCGCGGCCCTCGCCGCCGACGTGGCCGGGGGACGCCGCCCGCTGGCCGCCCGGGACGGGGTGGACCTGCGGGTGGGCGTCCCCGGCGGGCGGGTCGTGGTCCGCGCCGATCCGGCCCGCATCGAGCAGATCCTCCTCATCCTCCTCGACAACGCCGTGCGTCACACCCCCGCGGGCGGCCGCATCCAGGTGACGGTCCGCCGGGAGGACGACGAGGCGCTGCTCGGCGTGGCCGACACCGGCGAGGGCATCGACCCCGACGCCCAGGCCCACGTCTTCGACCGCTTCTACCAGGCCGATCCCTCCCGGGAGGGCCGCGGCACCGGCCTCGGGCTGGCCATCGCCCGGGGGATCGTCCGGGCCCACGGGGGGAGCATCGACCTGGAGTCCGTCCCCGGGGCCGGCAGCGTGTTCACCGTCCGCCTGCCGCTGCTCCGGCCGGCGACGGTGCCCGCCGGGTAGCCTCTCCGGGCGCATGCCCACCGCCCTCGTCTCCGGCGCCGGCCGCGGGTGCGGCCGCGCCGTCGCCCTCGAGCTCCTGGCCCGCGGCTGGCGCGTGGCCGCCGGGGTGCGCGACCTGGACCGCGCCCGCGAGGACTACCCCGAGCACCCGGGGCTCCTGCTCGTGCGGCTGGACGTGACCGACCCCGACCAGGTGCGCGCGGCCGCCCGGGCGGCCGAGGGCCTGGCCGGCGGTGCGGTCGACTGCCTGGTCAACAACGCGGGCTACGCCGTCCTGGGCGCGCAGGAGGACGCCGACCTCGAGGTCTGCCGGCGCATGTTCGAGACCAACCTGTGGGGGGCGGCCGCCCTGGTGCAGGCGGTCCTGCCGGCCATGCGCGAGGCCGGGCGCGGGTCGGTGATCACCGTCTCGTCCATCGGGGCGCGGATGACCCACCCGCTGGTCGGCTTCTACCACGCCTCCAAGTACGCGCTCTCGTCGCTCGCCGAGGCACTCAGCCTGGAGACCCGGCCCTTCGGCATCCGGGTGCACGTGGTCGAGCCCGGCATGATCGACACCGACTTCCCCAAGGCGACCCGGCCCACCGGATCGGTCCTCGATCCCGCGGGCCCGTACGCGCCCCTGCTCGCCGGCCTGAGGGGCGGGTTCGCGGCGTGGCGGGAGTCCTGCGACACCACCGCCGAGACGGTCGGGAGGGCCGTGGCCGACGCCGCCGAGGACCCCTCGGCGCCCTTCCGGATCGTGGTCGGCGACGACGCCCGCCACCTGGAGGCCCTGCTCACGGGCGCGCGCGACCACGAGACGTGGCAGCACCGCCAGCGGGAGTTCCTGCGGTTGGAGTGGTAGGGCCGGTCGTCGTCGCGCCCGCCCCGTTCAAGGGGGCGCTGAGCGCGGCAGGGGCCGCGCGCGCGGTCGCCGCGGGCATCCGCCTGGCCGTCCCCGGCGTGGAGACGCGGCTGGTCCCGGTGGCCGACGGCGGCGAGGGGACGCTCGACGCCCTGGTCGCCGCCGCCGCCGGCCGCACGCGGGGCTTCACGGTGGCCGACCCCCTGGGGCGCCCGGTCGCGGCGCCGGTCGGTCTGCTGCCCGGGGGGACCGCCGTCGTGGAGCTGGCGTCCGCCTCGGGGTACGAGCGCCTGGCCCCGGACGAGCGCGACCCGGAGCGCACCGGCACCCGGGGGACGGGCGAGCTCATCCGCGCCGCGCTCGACCTCGGCGCCCGCCGCATCGTGGTCGGGGTGGGCGGCAGCGCCACGACCGACGGCGGGCTGGGCATCGCCATCGCCCTCGGGGCCCGGGTGACCGACGCGGCCGGGGCGCCGCTCGCGGGGACCGGAGGCGACCTCGCGCGGGTCGCGGCGGTCGACCTCGCCGGCCTCGACCCGCGCCTGGCCGCGACCGAGGTGGTGGTGGCGTGCGACGTCACCAGCCCCCTCTGCGGCCCCGAGGGCGCCGCGCGGGTCTTCGGGCCGCAGAAGGGCGCCTCGCCGGCCGCGGTCGAGCGGCTCGACGCGGGCCTCGCCCATCTCGCCCGGGTCATCACGCCGCTCCGCGGCGTGGACGCGGCCGCCCTGCCCCGCGCCGGCGCGGCCGGCGGCGCGGCCGGCGGCATGGCCGCCATGCTCGGCGCCCTCCTGGTGGACGGTGCGGGGGTGGTCCTCGAGGCGGCCGGCCTGGCCGGACGGCTCGACGGGGCGGCGTGGTGCGTCACCGGGGAGGGGCGGCTCGACGAGCAGACGCTCGCCGGCAAGGCGCCCGCCGCCGTGGCCGCGGCCTGCCGCACGGCCGGGGTGCCCTGCGTGGGCCTGTTCGGCCAGGTCGCGATCCTGCCGGGGATGATCCGCCGCATGGGGCTGGCCGCCGCCTTCCCGGTGCGCCGCGAGGCCCGGACCCTGGCGGAGGATCTCGCCGCCTGCGAGACCGACCTCGCCGCCATGGGGGCGGCCGTCGGCGGGCTGCTGGCCGCATCCTCGACCTCCGGGCGGGACCGGACTGGACCTCCGGCGGGGGACGCGGGGCCCGCCGGGGCGTAGCGTTCCCGGTGTCGCACGGGCGCCCGGAGGCCGCCCACCGCACGATCCACGGAAGGGACCAGTGACGCTCCGCACCGCACTCGCCGCCGCCGCCCTGGCCACCGGCCTCGCCGTCCCGGTCGCGATCGCCGCGCCGTCGCCCTCCCCCGTCGCCCGCGACATCCTCGCGGCGTCCGCGCTCGAGGCGCAGTGGGGCAGGTGCCCCACCGCCCGCCCGGCCGCCGTGCTGCTCTCCATCGCGCGCCGTCCCGCCCGGGCCCCCGTGGCCGCGGCCCGGGCGAAGGGCGCGCTCGGCGCCTGGCGGGCCGTCGCCGCCGCCTGCGCGCAGCCGGTTCCGCAGCCCGCGGTCTCGCGGTAGCGCCCCGGGTGCGCGACGGGCGACGCTCCGGGGCCGCGCGGGTCCTGATCGCCGTCCTGGCCGACGCCGCGGCGATCGTGATCTTCGCCGCCCTCGGGCGCGGGAGCCACGAGGAGGGGGTGACCGCGGGCGGGGTCCTCGTCACCGCGGCGCCGTTCCTCATCGGCGCGGCGGCCGGCTGGCTGGCCGCCCGGGGCTGGCGGCGGCCGTCCGCGCCCACGACCGGGGTCGTCGTCTGGGCCGCCGCGGTGGGCGTCGGGATGGTCCTGCGCGGGCTGGTCTTCGATCGCGGGGTGGCGCCGTCGTTCGTCGTGGTCGCCGCGGTGGCCCTGGGCCTCCTGATCGTGGGCTGGCGCCTGGTCGCCCGCGGGCGGGGGCGGGCGGGTCAGCCCCGCAGCCAGTCCTCCACCGCCTCCAGCACCCCCGCGCCGTAGCTCGCCCGGGTGACCGGGACCCCGGCGCCGGCCAGGGCCGGGTCGAGGTCGAGGGCGTTGGCGACCAGGGCGAAGCGGCCGAGCACGCCGGCGAGCTCCAGGTCCTCGGCGCTGTTCCCGACGCCCAGGCAGCGGGCCGGGTCGGCGCCGCGGGCGCGGGCGTCGCGCAGCGCGGCCCGCCCCTTGCCGGCGCCGGCCGGGGCCAGGTGCCAGGCACGCACCCCACCCGGCGCGATGATGCCGTTGTCGGCCAGCCGCAGGGTCCCGCCGCTCCGCTCATGCACCCATGCGGCCGCCCCGGGCGAGGCGGTGCCGCGGAACAGATGGGTGCCCTCGCGGGTCCAGGGGCCGGTGCGGTGGGGCGCGAGGCCCGGCTCGCGGTCGAGCAGGTCGCCCGGGATGCCGGTGGCGGCGATGGCCTCGTGGGCGGTCATCCCCGCCGGGGCGGGGTAGCCCGCCTCCAGGGCCCCGAGCTCGGCGATGAAGCCGTCGGCCCCGAGCACGCGGGCGACCTCGGTGAGCTGGGTCCGCGTGCGCCCGCTCACCAGCACCACCGCCACGCCCGCGCCGTGCAGGTGCTCCAGGGCGCGGGCGCCCTCGTGGCTGAACCGGCCGTCCTCGCCCCGGAGCAGGCTGCCGCCCGGGCCCATGAGCGTCCCGTCCAGGTCGAGATAGCAGGCCCTCAGGCGCGCACCCCGGGCGCGAGGGCCCGCACGGACCGGTAGCCGGGCATGTCCGCCATGGCCGGGCGCTCCTGCAGCGGCACGTCGACCTCCCGCATGTGGAGGCCCGGCCCGTCGCCCACCGGCCGGGCATAGCCGGAGTGCTCGGCGGTGCGCTCGGGCATCCGGCCCTCCTCGGCCTCGCGGCGGAGCACGGCCCGGGTGATGGCGTGGGCCATCCGGCCGAGGTCCACGGTCTGCTGGTGACGGTGGCGGCGCTCGCCCAGGTCGACCTGGGCGATCGGGGCGAGCCCGTGGCGCCGGTGGATGTCCAGCAGCAGGCCGATCTCCACCGCATAGCCGGTGAAGAAGGGCAGCCGCTCCAGCAGCGTGCGCCGGCCGGCCGCCTCACCCGCGAGCGGCTGGGCCAGCGCGGCCAGGTCCGGCCGGAAGAGGTTGAGCAGGGGCCGCGCGCAGATCTCGGTCACCCGCCCGCCGCCCAGGTCGCCCATGGGCCGGTGGTAGAACGCCTTGACGTAGCCGACCCCCGGGTCGGTCAGCAGCGGCCCGAGCATCCCCGGCACGAAGGCCGGATCGAAGTCCTCCACGTCGGAGTCGAGCCAGAGCACCAGGTCGCCCCGCAGGGGCACCAGGCTCTTCCACAGGGCCTCCCCCTTGCCGCGGCCCGGCCCGGCCTCGGGGAGGATCTCCGGCTCCTCGTACACCTCGGCGCCGGCGCGGGCCGCCGCCGCGGCCGTCCCGTCGGTGGAGTGGGAGTCGATCGCCGCGAGCTGGTCGACCAGCGGGACCTCCTCCATCCACCGCTCGCGGATGGCCCGCACGATGGGCCCCACGGTGTCCTCCACGTCCAGGCAGGGCAGCCCGACGCTCACCGTGACGCCCTGCTCCCGCTTGCGCCGCAGCAGGTCGGCGGGGTCGTAGTCCGACCCGCGGAAGGTCCGGCGGCGGAGCCACTCATCGCGGGTCACGGCGCGGGATCGTAGCGTGGCCCCGGGGCCGTCTGCGGTTCGACCGCTGCTAGCGTCCACCCCCTGTGTCTCGGACCCTGAAGGGCCTGGTCCTGTCCGGCGGCGCCGGCACCCGGCTTCGCCCCATCACCCACACCTCGGCCAAGCAGCTGGTGCCGGTGGCCAACCGCCCGGTGCTCTTCTACGGCCTGGACGCCCTGCACGATGCGGGCATCCGCGAGGTCGGGATCATCGTGGGCGACACCCAGGCCGAGATCCAGGCCGCGGTGGGCGACGGGTCCGCCTTCGGCCTGGAGGTCACCTACATCCGCCAGGAGGCCCCCCTGGGCCTGGCCCACGCGGTCCTGACCGCGGCGGAGTTCCTGGGTGAGGACCCCTTCTGCATGTACCTGGGCGACAACCTGCTGCGGGATGGCATCCGCGGGCTGGTGGAGGAGTTCACCCGCTCAGGCCCCGAGGCGATGATCCTGCTCCAGCACGTGCCCAACCCCTCCGCCTACGGGGTGGCCGAGCTCGATGGCGAGCGGGTGGTGCGCCTGAGCGAGAAGCCCTCCGAGCCCCGGTCGGATCTGGCCCTGGTCGGGGTGTACCTGTTCACCCACGCGATCATCGAGGCCGCGCGAAGGATCCGGCCCTCCGCGCGCGGGGAGCTTGAGATCACCGACGCCATCCAGCACCTGATCGATCAGGGCCTGCGGGTCGAGCCCCACATCGTCACCGGCTGGTGGAAGGACACCGGCAAGCTCGCAGACATGCTCGAGGCCAACCGCCTGGTGCTCGACGTGATCGGCCACCGCATCCAGGGCGAGCTCACCGAGACCTCCATCGAGGGCCGGGTGCTCATCGAGCCCGGCGCGGTGCTCATCCGCAGCGCGGTGCGCGGGCCGGCGGTGATCGGCGCCGGCGCGCGGATCGAGGAGGCCTACATCGGGCCCTACACCGCGATCTCAGACGGCTGCGTGGTGCGCCGCGCGGAGGTCGAGCACTCCATCCTGCTCGCCGGCAGCCGCATCGAGGACCTGGACGCGCGGGTCGAGGGCTCGCTCATCGGCAAGGGCTCGACCATCACCCGCGCGCCGGCGCTCCCCCGCGCCTACCGCTTCCTGGTCGGCGACAACTCCGACATCGGGATCGTCTGAGCCGGATGCGGACGCTGGTGACCGGGGCCCGGGGGATGCTCGGGCGCGATCTGGTGAGCCACCTGGAGGCGCGCGGGGATGAGGTCACCGCGATCGACCTGGAGGTCGACGTGACCGACCAGGCCGCCATCGCCCCCGTGGTGGCCGAGGCCCGCCCCGAGGTCGTCTTCCATCTGGCCGCCTTCACCGACGTGGACGGCGCCGAGACGCGCGAGGCGGCGGCGCTCGCGGTCAACCAGGCCGGGTGCGCGAACGTGGCCCGCGCCGCCCGGGCGGCCGGCGCGAGCCTGGTGGTGGTGAGCACCGACTACGTCTTCTCGGGCGAGGCCGAGGCGGGCTACGCCGAGGACGACCCGCCCGGGCCCCGCTCGGCCTACGGGCGGACCAAGCTCGCCGGCGAGCGGGCGGCGCTGGCCGCGCACCCGGACGGCACGCGCATCTGCCGCACGGCCTGGCTCTACGGCCGAGGCGGGCGGAACTTCGTCGAGACCATGCTGACCCTGTCGGCGACCCGTGATGAGGTGCGGGTGGTGGCCGACCAGGTCGGCTGCCCGACCTGGACGGGCGACCTGGTGCCGGCGCTCATCCGGTGCGCGGCGCTTCCCCCCGGCATCTTCCACACCGCCGGCGGCGGCCAGACCAGCTGGGCGGGCTTCGCCGAGGCGATCTTCGCCCAGGCCGGCCGCCCGACCCGGGTGGTGGCGATCACCACCGAGGAGCTCGACCCGCCCCGCCCGGCCCCGCGCCCGCGCCGGAGCGTGCTCCGGGTCACCCGCCCCGGCGCCCCGCGCCTGCGGGACTGGTCCCTGGCGCTCGGCGACTATCTCAAGGAGCGTGAGCGGGCATGAGGATGCTCATCACCGGCGGGTGCGGGTTCATCGGCTCGGCCTTCGTGCGCCTGGCCCTGGATGCGGGCCATGAGGTGGTGAACCTCGACCGGCTGACCTACGCGGGCAACCCGGCCAACGTGGCCGAGGTGGCCGCAGACCCCCGGTACTCCTTCGTGCACGCCGACATCGCCGACCCGGGTGCGGTCGCCGAGGCGATCCGCGGGTGTGAGGTGGTGGTGAACTTCGCGGCCGAGAGCCACGTGGACCGCTCGATCCTCGATCCGGGGGCGTTCATCCACACCGACGTGGTCGGGACCGCGGTGCTGCTTGCGGCCGCCCGCCAGGCCGGGGTCGAGCGCTTCTTGCAGGTGTCGACCGATGAGGTCTACGGCTCGATCGAGACCGGGGCGTTCTGTGAATCCGATCCGATCGACCCCTCCAGCCCCTACTCGGCCTCCAAGGCCGGCGGGGACCTGCAGGTGCTGGCCGCCCACCGCACCTACGCCCAGGACGTGGTCATCACCCGGGGATCGAACACCTTCGGGCCGCGCCAGTACCCGGAGAAGCTCATCCCGCTCTTTGTCACCAACGCCCTGGAGGGCCGGGAGCTTCCCGTCTACGGCGACGGCCTGCAGGTGCGCGACTGGATCCATGCCGAGGATCACTGCACCGGCATCTGGTGTGCGCTGATCAAGGGCACGGCCGGGGCGGTCTACAACGTGGGCGGGGGCAACGAGGTCCCCAACCTCCAGATCACCCGGCGCATCCTGGAGCTCACCGGGGCCGACCCGGGCCTGGTGCGCCACGTGACCGACCGCCCCGGCCATGACCGGCGCTACGCCTTGGACACCACCCGCCTGCGCGCCCTGGGCTGGGCGCCGGCCCGGGACTTCGACGAGGCCCTGGCGGCCACCGTGGACTGGTACCGCGACCACCCCGACTGGTGGCGGCCGATCAAGTCGGGGGAGTACCGGGCCTACTACGAGGCCCAGTACGGGGCGCGCTGACACCGCGGCC
>JALOLS010000150.1 GCA_025455865.1 Thermoleophilia bacterium | reverse complement strand
CCCGGACCCCAATCCCCACCAGCGACGCCTCGACCTCAGTCAGCCGAGCATGTCGTTCCCGGACCCCGGACCCCGGACCCCGGACCCCAATCCCCACCAGCGACGCCTCGACCTCAGTCAGCCGAGCATGTCGTTCCCGGACCCCGGACCCCGGACCCCGGATCCCGGTCCTCATGGGAAGCGCGGGAACTTGGAAAAATCGGGCTTGCGCTTCTCGACGAACGCGCGCTTGCCTTCCTTCGCTTCCTCGGTGAGGTAGAAGAGCAGGGTGGCGTCCCCGGCGAGCTGCTGCAGCCCGGCCTGGCCGTCGCAGTCGGCGTTGAGCGCCGCCTTGAGGAGGCGGATGGCGGTGGGGCTGTTGGCGAGGATCTCCCGGCACCAGGCCACGGTCTCCTCCTCCAGGCGCTCGACCGGCACCACGGCGTTGACGAGCCCCCACTGGAGAGCCGTCGCGGCATCGTACTGCCGGCACAGGAACCACACCTCGCGGGCCCGCTTCTGGCCGATCACCCGCGCCATGTAGGACGCGCCGTAGCCGCCGTCGAAGCTCCCGACCCTCGGGCCGGTCTGCCCGAAGCGGGCGTTCTCGGCGGCGATCGTGAGGTCGCAGATGAGGTGGAGCACGTGGCCGCCGCCGATCGCGTAGCCGGCCACCATGGCGATGACCGGCTTGGGGAGGGTACGGATCTGCCGCTGCAGGTCGAGCACGTTGAGGCGGGGCACGCCGTCCTCGCCCACGTACCCGCCGTGACCGCGGACCTTCTGGTCGCCACCGGAGCAGAACGCCTCGCGGCCCTCCCCGGTGAGGATGACGACCCCGACCCGCTGGTCCTCCCGGGCGAGGGTGAAGGCCTTCTGCAGCTCCTCCACGGTGAGGGGCCGGAAGGCGTTGCGCACCCGCGGCCGGTCGATGGTGATCTTGGCGATCCCCTCCTCCGACCACTCGTAGCGGATGTCCGTGAACTCCGCACCCCGTGTCCACACTGGCACGCTCATGGGTCCTCCCCGTGCGCCTGAAGGTAGCGCGCGCCACCCCCTTCGAGCAACGCCGAGACCGCTCCCGGCGCTTCCAGCACCACGTTGTGCCCGACGCCGGGCACGACCACCAGCTCGCCCGCCGGCAGCAGCCCTGCCGCCCGGGCCGCCAGCGGCGCGAAACGCTGGTCTCGCTCCCCGACCACCACCCAAACCGGGACCTGGATCCCGGGCAGCGCTGGCCAGCAGTTGGGCATCGCGCCGAGCCCCAGCACCTCCAGGGACCGGGCGAGGCCCTCGGCGTCGTGGGCGAGGCGTCGCGCCCGCTGCGCGGCCGTCGCCGCGGCCGGGAGCTCGGCCTGGGTCGCGAGCAGGGGCAGGCGCTCCCACTCCTCCACGAACGCAACGACGCCGCGCTCCCGCAGCACACCCGCGCGACGGGCGTCCTCAGCCAGGCGGGTGCGTCGCGACGCCTCGTCCTCGATCCCCGGGTTGACGCCGATGAGCACCGCGTCGGCCCACAGCTCCGGCGCACGGACCAGGAGGCCCAGCGCGACCCGCGCGCCCAGGGAGTACCCCGCCAGGCGCCAGGGGCCCGGGTGCAGCGCGCCCAGCGCTGCGGCCAGGGCGTCCACCACCTCCTCGAAGCCGTGCTGGCTGGTGCGGGGCGCCTCCGGGTCGTGTCCCGGCAGGAACGGCGCCACAACCAGCCCCGGCGCCGCGAGCGCGTCGACCACCGGCTCCCAGCTCGCGGGATGGCCGGTGAAGCCGTGCAGCAGCGCCATCCGCCCGACGCCCGGCCGGCGCCACACGAGACACCGCATCCCCGCCAGCAGGCGCTCCTCCATCTAGCCCCGGCGCGCCGCCCGGGCCCGCTCCCGCAGGGTTCGCCATCGCACCCCCGGTCCCGGCCCGGAGATGACCGCCTCCACCACCGATGCGCCGGGCCGGTCAAGGGCCTCCCGCAGCGCCGCATCGAGCTCCCCGGCGGTCGCAACGCGGCGGGAGGGCACACCGAACGCCGCGGCGGCATCCGCCAGCCGGACGTCTGCCGGCGTGATGAAGAGCCGCTCGACCGCGGCCTCGTCGAGCCCGCTGGCGGCCAGGGGCAGCAGCTCGAAGAGCCGTCCGCCCCGGTTGGCCAGCACGACGATGACCAGCGGCGTCCGCACCAGCCTTGCGGCCGCCAGGCCGCCGAGGTCGTGGAGCGCCGCCAGGTCGCCGAGCAGCACCACGGTGGACCGACCGGACGCCCCTGCCGCGCCGGCCGCCCCGGAGATCAGGCCGTCGATGCCGGCCACGCCGCGCTGGTGAAGCACGCCGACCCCCGCCACGGGCGGTGGCGCCAGGTCGACCTCCCGCACCGCGAGGGAGTTCCCCACCGCCAGGAGCGCCCCCGCCGACAGCACCGCCGTCACGGCGCGGGCGACCGCCAGCTCCGAGAGGAGCCCCGCCTCGCGCTCCCCGGCGACATGCGAGCCCACCGCCTCGCGAACCCGCCGGTCGGCCGCGAGCCACTCCGAGGCCCATGCCGGATCCCCGGGGTCGCCCGGCCCCAGCTCGGCCACCAGCGCCTCGGCCACCCGCGCGGGCTCGCCGGAGACGATCCCGGCTACCCCTCCCCAGGGGTCGGGCCAGCCGTCCCCACCCAGCACCCAGCGCCGGGCACGGGGCTGCCCCTCGAAGAACCGCTGCCACGTCGCCGACGTCACGGGTCGACCGAGGGACAGCACCAGCCCCGGCTCTCCCGGGTGCTGCACCCGCGGGTCGGGAGCCAGCAGGTCGAGGAGCTCCACGCGGGGCGCCCCCGAGCCTCCCGACGGCTGCCGCACCTGGCTGGTCGTCTCCGCGAGGATCGGGTACCCGAGCCTCTCCGCCAGCGCCTCGATGGCGGGCACGGCTGCCGACGCGCCGAGCCGGGCCGGCCCGGCGAGGATCACCCCGCGAGGCACCGCGCGCACCGCCGCCGCCAGCGCCCGCACCGCGGCCGGGTCGGGTGCCGCGACAGACGCCCAGACGGGTGGGAGGGGAGTCGACCGCAGCTCCCGGGTCAGCGCCGCGAGAGGGGCGTCCCCGGCCGTGTCCGGTACCGGCTCGAGGGGCTTCCGGAACGGCGCGTTGAGGTGGACCGGGCCGGGCGGCGGGCCAAGCGCCCGCGCCACCGCGAGGGCTGCCGTGACCCGCACCCCGGCCAGCGCCGCGCGGTCGGGGCTCGGCACGCCGAGGTCGTGGAGGAGCCGGACGTGCCCGGCGAAGAGCCCGCCCTGGACCGTCGTCTGCGCCGCCTGCCGGTGATGCAGCTCGGGCGGGCGGTCCGCCGTGACGACGACGAGCGGGATCCCGGCCTCGTCCGCCTCGAGCACCGCCGGCAGGTAGTGGGCACCGGCGGTGCCGGAGGTGCAGACCAGCACGCAGGGTCGACCCGTGGCCCGGGCCTGGCCGAGGGCGACAAACCCCGCGACCCGCTCGTCCACCAGCACGGTGACCCCCACCTCGGGCCGCCCGGCCAGGGCGAGCACCAGCGGCGTGCTGCGCGAGCCGGGGCTCACCACGGCCTCGCGGACCCCGGACGCCACGAGGCCGTCCACCAGCAGCTCCGCCCACCGCAGGTGCAGGTTGGCGGCGGTCACGTCCTCACCCCCAGCGCCGCCAGGCAGGTTCGCGCCTTGGCCCGGGTCTCCCGGAGCTCGGACTCCGCGTCCGAGGCGGCGACGATCCCCGCCCCGGCGTAGACATGCGCCTCCCGCCCCCGCACCAGGGCCGAGCGCAGCGCCACCGCGAGCTCGCCATCCCCGCCGGCCGTGATCCGGCCCACGGGGCCGGCGAACCACCCGCGGGGGCTCGGCTCGTGCCGTTCGAGGAACGCCAGCGCCGCGTCGCTGGGCTCCCCGCCGACCGCCGGCGTGGGGTGCAGCAGCCGGGCCAGCTCCCCCAGGGCGACCGGGGCGGCGAGCACGCCCCGGATCGGGGTCGAGAGGTGCAGCAGGTGCGGCAGCACCCGCACCTCGGGCTCCTCCGGGAGCTCGAGGGAGCGGCACACCGGCGCCAGGCTGCGGCGCACCGCGTCCACCACCAGCGCGTGCTCCCAGCGCTGCTTGGGGTCGCCCAGCAGGGACGCCGCCAGCTCCCCCTCGGCGCCCGCGTCGGCGGAGGGGGGCCGCGGGATCGACGCGGCCAGCGCCTCCGACCACACCTTCTGCCCGCGCCTGGCCACCAGGAGCTCCGGGCTGGCGCCCACGAAGGCGGCCTCCCCGAAGCGGAAGCCGAAGCGGTAGAGGCCGTCGTCGGTGGACCGCAGGCGCCGCAGGAGCGTCGCGGCGTCGGGCGGCGCGTCCATGACGACCACCGTGCGCCGTACCAGGACGACCTTGTGGAGCCGCGCCGCAGCGATGGCCGCGTGGGCCGCCGCCACCTGCCGTCGCCACGCCTCCTCGTCGTCCTCCGCCTGCCAGCCCTCGAGATCCGGCGGCGTCGTCTCGGGTGCCGGGGCGACCAACGCCTCCAGGATCCGCTCGGCCTCCCCGAGGAGGCGTTCCGCCGCCGGCGCGCCCGGCGCCAGCGCCAGGGTCAGGGTCGCACCGGCGCCGTTGCGGCGGTAGGTCCACCGGGGCAGCACGAAGCACGCGTCGCCGAACCCGGCCCAGGGGCCGGCGGACGCGCCGCCGGAGGTGAACGCCGCGCCTCCGAACACGGTGAGCTCGGCCCCGACGCCGTCGCCGAGGGCCCGGACCTCGGCCCCGGCCAGGCGGGCCGCGACCCTCTCCTGCACCGCGGCGAGGCGCCGGGGGCCATCGTTCCGAAACGCCTCGGCCACCCCGACCCCGGCCCAGGTCGGGGCTCCCGGCGGCTCCCACAGCACCGCCGTCTCCCCGGGCAGCGCGTC
>JALOLS010000063.1 GCA_025455865.1 Thermoleophilia bacterium | reverse complement strand
TTGGGGCCCAGGGTCACCTTGACCGCGTCGGCCAGCACGTTGACCCCGCGCTCGAGCGCGCGACGGGCCTCCTCGTGGAACTTGATCTCCTTCGGCATCGGCTGTGAGTCCCTTCCTCTCGTTGACCGGGTGCTACCCGACGACCTTGGCGAGGATGTCGTGCTCCTGGAGGATGAGAAGGTCCTCGCCCTGGACCTTCACCTCGGTCCCGCCGTACTTGGAGTAGATGACCTCGTCGCCCTCGGCGACGTCGAGGGGGACGCGCTCCCCATCGGTGAACCGGCCCGGCCCGACGGCCAGGACCTTGCCGCGCTGCGGCCGCTCCTTGGCGGTCTCGGGGAGGACGAGCCCACTCGCGGTGACCTCCTCCGCCTCGATGGCCCGAACGATCACGCGATCACCGAGTGGCTTCAGGTTCATCTGCCCTCCGTGGGTCGTGGCTGGATGGGCGCACCCCGGCGCCCCGTCCGGGGCCACTCCTGCTGCAGGGCGCGTTGGCACTCCGAACACTTGAGTGCCAGGAGGGCACGGTAGCCCATCCCGCCGCGCCGCGGTAGGGGGTCCGTGGCACTCGCGTGCAACGAGTGCCAGGCGCCGCCTGCGGCTAGCCGGAGCCGGCGTGCCGGTGGCGCGTGAGACACGCCAGCGTGCCGCGGGCGCCCTCGGGCCCCTCGTGCACGAACAGCCACCAGCCGTAGAAGTCCTCGCGCCGGTCGGAGGTGATCGCGACCCGGTGGGCGAGATCGTCGTCCGGGGAGAGCCGGAAGAGGTTGTCGAGGATCTCGCCGGCCGGGAGGTCGTCGGCGTTGTAGGCGGCGAGCGCCGCCCGGACGGTGGCCGGGGCGGAGTCCTCGCCGCCCTCATAGCGGGCGTCGCAGCCGGGACAGCGGCCCGGACCGATCTCGGGGAGGGCGTCGGCCACGACCGTCTCGCAGAAGGGGCAGGCCAGGGTGATCCCGTCGCTCACGTCACGCCGCCAGGGGGAGGATGATGGCCAGGGCGGCCGCGACCAGCGCGCCGGCGGCCCCCAGGGGCAGGCCCCGGGACCCGGTCAGCCGCCACACCGCCGTGTAGCAGCCGGCGCCGACCACGCCGCCCAGGATGATGAGCACGACCTGCCCGGACGGGACGATGTCGCGCGAGAGGGAGACCCCGGCGAGCACCGCGGTCAGCACTGCGGCGAGGGCCACCGAGTCGATGCCCTCGGCGTCCATCCGGCGCACGGCCTGCGCCTCGTAGACCAGCCAGGCGCCCGACGCCACGAACCAGACCGCCATGATCACCTTGGCCAGGCTCCGCTCGTCGGCCGGGGTGTCCCACCAGTCGAGGGCCATGAGGACCCCGACGGCCATCGAGGCCAGGGCGAGCAGGCCGATGAGCGGCCACATGAGGGTGAGCGTGCGCCGCTGCGCGTCGTCCATCTGCTCCGGCGCGGGGATCTCGTCGGGGGCGCGGTCCGGGTGGAGCCGGCCGGACTCGACCAGGCGCCGGCGGACCACGATCCACACCGCGAGCACCGCCACCCCGGCGGCCGCCCCGATCATCAGCGACGGGCCGGCGGCATCGGCCGGGTCGTCCCCGCCGAAGCGCAGCACGTTGTAGACCACCAGCCAGCCGAGCAGGACGGCGGTGATGAGCCAGGAGACCAGCTTGCCCGGGGGTGGAAGGGCCCCCGCGCGTCGCGGCGCGTCCGGGCCCGGCCGGGTCGCCTCGGGAGGCCGTGTCCCGCTCACTCCGCTCACGGGCGAACCATACGCCCGCCGTCGACGACGAGGATGTGCCCGGTCACGTAGTCGGCCTCCAGGAGGTAGCGAAGGGCGCCGGCCACGTCCTCGGGCGTGCCCAGGCGGTGCAGCACGGCCTTGTCGGCGGACCGGCGGTCCTGATCATGGGTCGAGCCGTCCGGCATGAGGACCGACCCGGGGGCGATCGCGTTCACCAGCACCTCGGGCGCGAGCGCCTGGGCCAGCACCTTGGTCAGCATCACCACGCCGGCCTTGGCGACGCAGTGGGGGCCGAAGCGCGGCCAGGGCTCGAGGCCGGCGACGTCGGCCATGTTCACGATGCGGCCCCAGCCGCGCTCGCGCATCCCCGGTGCGACGGCCTGGGCCAGGAACATCGGCGCCTTCAGGTTGACCGCGAGCGCGAGGTCCACGTGCGCCTCGTCGACCTCCTCGAACGGCTGATGGAGGAAGTTCGCGGCGGAGTTGACCAGCACGTCGACCCCCCCGAGGGCGCGCTCGGCCTCGGCGGCCACGGCGCGGCACCCGGCCACCGAGCCGAGGTCGCCGGCCACGGTGACCGCCCGCACCCCGTGCGCCCGGCAGGCCGCGGCCGTCTCCTCGGCCGGGGCCGCGGAGTGGTGGTGGTGGACGGCCACGTCCATGCCCGCCTCGGCGCAGCACTGCGCCAGGGCCCGGCCCACCCGGACCCCGGCCCCGGTGACCAGCGCGCGCCGGCCGGCGAGGGTGCTCACCCGTCCCCCAGGCCGAGCAGGGAGGCCAGGCGGCGCGCCGCCCGCCCGCGGTGCGAGACCGCGCCCTTCTCGGCCGCGGACATCTCGGCCATGGTGCGGCCGGTGCCCTCCGGCTCGAACACCGGGTCGTATCCGAAGCCGCCGCGGCCGCGCGGGGCCCGCGTGATGGCGCCGGGCTCCACCCCCGAGGCCACCAGGGCCTCGCCGGGCCGCAGGGCCACCAGCACGCAGCCGAACGCCGCGTGGCGGTCGGCCGCCCCCTCGAGCTCCTCGATCAGCCGGCGGCAGTTGTCGGCATACGTCGCGTCGGGGCCCGCGTAGCGGGAGCTGAAGATGCCGGGCCGGCCGTCGAGGGCCCGCACGAACAGGCCGGAGTCGTCGGCGACCACCCACGCCTGGGGGTCGGTGACCTCCGGGCGCAGCGCGGACGCCTTGATCCAGGCGTTCTGGAGCAGCGTGGTGCCGGTCTCCTCGGGGCCGAAGCCCTCGGGGGCGGCCTCGACCGCCGCGCCCGGGAGGAGCGCCGCGAGCTCGCGCACCTTGTCCGGGTTGCCGGTGGCCAGGACGATCCGCACGGACCCGTCGGTCAGCGGGCGGTCGCGGCGAGGGCGGCCTGCATCTGGGCGTGGCGCAGCCGCTCGATCCCGCCCATCGCGAGGTCGACCAGGCGGTCGAGCTCGTCGCGTCCGAAGACCGCGCCCTCGGCGGTGGCCTGCACCTCGACCAGCTTCCCGGAGCCGGTGGCGACCACGTTCATGTCGACCTCGGCGGTCGAGTCCTCGGAGTAGCAGAGGTCCAGCAGCGGGACGCCGCCGACCACGCCCACGCTCACCGCGGCGACGGAGTCCTGGAGCGGCATCTCCTTGATCCGGCCGCGGTCGCGCAGGCCCCTGAGCGCCATCTCGAGCGCCACGTAGCCGCCGCAGATGGATGCGCAGCGGGTGCCGCCGTCGGCCTGGATCACGTCGCAGTCCACCCACACGGTGCGCTCGCCCAGGGCCCTCATGTCGGTGATGATCCTGAGCGAGCGCCCGATCAGGCGCTGGATCTCCTGGGTGCGGCCCTCGACCCGCCCGCGGGCGGCCTCGCGGGACTTCCGCTCGCCGGTGGAGCCCGGGAGCATCCCGTACTCGGCGGTCACCCAGCCCTTGCCGCTCCCGCGCCGCCAGCCGGGGACGCCCTCCTCGACGCTCGCCGTGCAGATCACCCGGGTGCGCCCCATCGAGATGAGGGCGCTCCCGTGGGCGGCCTCGATGAAGCCGGGGATGATCTCGATCGGCCGGAGGTCCGCCGGTCCACGTTCGTCTGCGCGCATTCGCGGGAGGATAGCCGCGCGCCCGGTCACGCCCCCGGCGCCACCGTGCGCAGCCCCACCAGGCGTGCTGCGGCGGCCTGGCGGGCGTCGTAGGTGACGAAGGCGTCCACCGTCCCGGCGTCGACCGCGGAGACGATGTGGATGGCGTCGAGCGCGCGCAGCGCCGGCTCCCGGAGCGCTCCCGCGGCGGCGAGGATGCCCCGGTCGATGGTGATGAGGGTCAGCGCGTCGATCACCCGTCCCGCGGCGACCACGAGCTCGTCGAGCGGCAGGCCGGGATCGTCCGCGGCGGCGCGGCGGACCGCCCGCGGGACCTCGGTGCGCACGAGCTCCGAGGAGACGAGCCTCGCCCCGTCGACGTGGCGGCGCAGCGCAGCGGACCCGGACTCGTCGCGCACCAGCTTCACCAGGGCCGAGGCGTCGAGGTAGAGGGCGGTCACCGCCCGTCGGCACGGATCTCGGCGAGCGCCCGGGACAGCGCGTCGGGGTCGCCCTCGACGTGCAGCGGAGGCGGCAGGCCGGCGCGGCGGGGCGGGGTCGCCCGCCCCTCGGCGATGAGCCGGTCCAGGGCCTCGGCGGTGACCGGCGGCGGCCCGATCTGGGCGACCGGCCGATTGCGATCGGTCACCACGAGGCGCTCTCCGGCGGCGACGCGGCGAAGGTAGGTGCTGAGGTTCTGCCGCAGCTCGGCGACCCCGACGGTCTCGTCCATGTACACGAACCTAGCACTTCGCCGGGTGGGGAGATAGCCTGGACCCGATGCCCGACTCGCCCCAGGATCTGGCCGTGCTGCTGGCCGGCGCGGAGCACGCGGTGGTGCTGACCGGCGCCGGGGTCTCCACCGAGAGCGGCATCCCCGACTTCCGCTCGGCCGGCGGCACCTGGGAGCGCTTCGACCCGATGGAGGTGGCGTCCATGTCCACCTTCCGCCGCGCGCCCGAGCGGTTCTGGGCCTTCCACCGGCCCCGCATCGACATGCTGACCGGCGTCGAGCCGAACGCCACCCACCGGGTGCTCGCCGAGCTGGAGCGGCGCGGGGTGGTGAAGGCGCTGATCACCCAGAACATCGACCGGCTGCACACCCGCGCCGGGAGCGTGCGGGTGATCGAGGTGCACGGGTCGCTCGACCGCGGCGCCTGCCTGCGCTGCGACGCGGAGGTGGCCATGGATGAGCTCCTCATCCGGGCCGACGCCGCCGCCGACGGCGTCCCGCGCTGCACCGCGTGCGGGTACCAGCTGAAGTCCGGGGTGGTGCTCTTCGGCGAGGAGCTTCCCGCCGCGGCGATCGACGCGGCCTCCGGGGAGTGCGGGCGGGCCGACGTGCTGCTGGTCATCGGGAGCTCGCTGCTGGTCCACCCGGTCGCCGGCCTGCCCGGGCTGGTGCTCGGCCGCGGCGGGCGGCTGGCCATCCTCACCGAGAGCGAGACGCCCTGGGACGACCGGGCCGCCATCCGCATCCACGACCGCGCCGGCCCCGCCATGACCGCCGTGCTGCAGGAGCTGGACCGGCTCGCGGCCTGAGTCGGGCCGTCCCCTACCGCCCGGGGGCGCGCGCGGTGACGAACCAGGCCACGTTCCTCAGGGGGATCCCGACCCGGGCGATCTCGGCGCGGGTGGCCGCCTCGGCCTCGGGCATCCGCGGGCGGGGGATGCGCTCGCCGTGCACGTGGGCGACCGCCTGCCACAGGGCGTCGGCCCCGGGGTAGCGCAGGCGCATGACCCGCCGCCGGAGCGCGACGTCGGCGAACCCGGCCCCCTCGAGGAGCCCCCGCAGATGGTCCGGATCCCCCAGCGACTGGCCGGTGGGGGTCCCCGGCTCCGGCCCCTCCCCGAAGGCCGCGGCCACCCGCCCCACGCGCACGGTCTCGCACTCCTCGGGCCGGCCCCAGACCGCCATGGACAGCCGCCCGCCGGGCCTGAGCACGCGGCGCGCCCCGGCGAGCGCGAGGTCCGGCCGGGGGCAGAACATCACGCTGAGCGACGCGGCGACCACGTCGAAGGCGGCGTCGGGGAGCTCGAGCGCCTGCGCGTCCATCAGGTGCACCCGCGCGTGGGCGCCCGGCAGCCGCGAGAGCCGCAGGCGGGCGTGGGCGACCATCGCCGGCGAGAGGTCCACCGCGGTCACGTGGGCGCCGGCGCCGGCCAGCAGCTCCCCCACCCGCCCGGTCCCGCAGCCCAGATCGAGCGCCTCGGCGCCCCGCACGTCGCCCAGCGCGGCGACCACGGCCCGGTGCACGTCGGCCAGGGCCGGGGTGATGGCCCGGTCGTACACCCCGGCGGTGTGGTCCCACAGGTGCTGGACCACGGCGGTGACGCCCGCCGGGCGCCTCACGTGAAGCGCTCCAGCCACTGGGCGGCCGTGGCGATGGCCCAGTTCTCGCGGCGGCGGAACACGTGGTCGGCGCCGCCGATGGTGGCCAGGCGCACGCTCGGGCACTCCCCCGCCCGGGCGATACGCGAGAGCTCGGGGCCCTCCTCCAGCGGGACCATCTGGTCGTCGCCGGCCTGGATCAGGGCCATCGGCACCGTCACGTGGCCGATCCGCGAGCGCGACTCGGCGTGCTCGGCCTCGGGCCCGCGGGACGACCACCAGGTGCGGTAGGTCCAGATCTCGGCGTGCTGGGGGAGGTCGGTCGGTCCCGAGGCCCGCTGCACGATGAAGATGCGGTCGTTGGGGCTCTCGTCGGGGTCGGGCATGAGCATGCGCCGGCACCGCGCGGTGACCTCCTCATAGGTCGGCGACGCGCCGAAGCGCTCCCAGCGGCGGCGCAGCGACTCGGGCAGCGAGAGCGGATGGGCCAGCGTGCAGACCCCCACCACCTGCCCGGGCCGGCGGAGCGCCTGGAAGTGGGTCACCATCGTCGCGCCCATCGAGTAGCCCAGGAGCACCACCCGGTGGTAGCCGTGGCGCTCGAGCACCTCCAGGGCGGCGTCCAGGTCGAGCGGGGTGCGGTGGAGCAGCCCCCCGCCGAAGAACACGCCGTAGTTGGCCATGCGCGTGTTGACCGCGAGCACCGTGTAGCCCTCGCTGGCCAGGCCGAAGCTCACCCGCCGGGGCAGCCCCGTCACGTAGTTGCCGACCGACCCGTGCACCACCAGCACGGCCAGGCGGCGGCGGGCGGGGTCGCCGTAGCGGGGCCGGTAGAGCATCCCGTCCCAGGTGTGCCGGTCGGCGGTGTCCATCGTGACCAGCTGGGTGCGCAGGTCCCGCGCATCCTCCCCGAACATCGGCTGCCGCCGGATGCCGCCCGTCCCGAACGGCATCTTGGGGGCGGGCTTCCTCACGCGCGCGACCGCAGCCACGTGGTGACCACGTCGAGGGCGACGATCTCCCGGTCGCTGAAGAAGTGGTCGGCGCCCTCGACCCACCGCAGCTCCACGTCGCGGTTGCCGCCCTTGCGGGCCGCGGCGTAGAGCGCCTCGGCCTCCTCGGGGTGCACCACGTGGTCGGCCGTGCCCTGCACGAGCAGGATCGGCGCGGTGACCGCGCCGATCTGGCGGTAGGCCATGGCCGCGGTGGCCTCGGGCCCCCGGGAGTGCCACCACGTGCGGTAGGTGTAGACCTCGCTGTCGCGGGGCTGGCGGGTCGGGCCGCGGCTGCGCTCGATCACGAACAGGCGGTCGAGCTCCGGCCGGTCGGGGTCGTCGCCGATCGCCTCCTGCAGGCGCTGGACGATCTGCGCGTAGCTCGGCTCGGCCCCCCACCGCTGGGACCGCGCGGCGAGCGACTGCGGCAGGCCCCACGGGTTGCCCAGGCAGACCAGCCCGGCGATCGGGGACTGGGGGTGGGTGGCGGCGAACCGGGTGGCCAGGGTGGCCCCGCTGGAGTACCCGGTCACCACCAGGTGGTCGAAGCCGCGGTCACGCAGCCACCGCCAGCCGGCGTCGATGTCCATGGTGGCGTCGTCGAAGATGGCCTGGCCGAAGAGCTGGCCGACGTTGCCCATGCGGGTCTCGAGCACCAGCGTCGGGTAGCCGGCGCGGGCGAGCGGGCCGGGGAAGAACCGGAGCGTCCCGACCAGGAAGTTGCCCATGATCCCGTGCACGTGGATGATGGCCGTCTTCCGGCCGGTCGCCCGTTCGCGCACCCGGGCGGCGCGCCGGTCGACGTGCAGGAGCGCATCGTGGAGCTCCCCGTCGCGCGCCTGCAGGGTGACGAGCTCGCGCTCGACGCCCATCGCCCGCCCTACCGCGACCCGGCCACGGCGGCCGGCTCCACCCGCGCGACCTCGCCGAGCGGCATCTGCAGGAAGCGGCTCCCGACCGCCCGGAACGCCTCGGGGTCCCCGCTGCAGGCGAAGCGGTAGCGGCCCTCGGTCGCCCCGGGCCGGAGCAGCCCCTTGCGCCGCAGGGTGTCGCCGATCTCCCGGGCGATCTCCTCGCCGCTCTTGATCAGGGTCACCCCCGGCAGGGTGCGGCGGATGAGCCGCTCGACCACCGGGTAGTGCGTGCAGCCGAGGATCGCGGTGTCGACCCCGGCGGCCCGGAGCGGCCCGGCGTACTCGCGGACCATCTCCACCAGGTCCTCGCCCCACGGCTCCCCGCGCTGGATGGCCGGGGCCAGGCGCGGGCACGCCACCGCGGTGACCCGCGCCCCGGCGTCGTTGGCGCGGATCATGCGCTGGTAGGACCCCGAGGCCACCGTCGCCTCGGTGGCCAGCAGCCCGATGCGGCGGGTGCGGCTGGCCTGCACGGCGGCGCGGGCCTCCGGGGCCATGACCCCGAGCACCGGCACCTCCAGCCGCCGCTGCAGCCAGGTGAGGGCGGCCGCCGACGCGGTGTTGCAGGCGACCACCACCAGCTTGACGCCCTGGCCGGTGAGCCAGCCCGCGATCTCCTCGCTGCGGCGCCGGATGTCGGCCGGGGCCTTGTCCCCGTACGGGAACCAGGCGGTGTCGCCGAAGTAGACGAAGTCCTCGGCCGGGAGCGCCGCCAGGCACTCGTCCAGCACCGTGAGCCCGCCGACGCCCGAGTCGAACACCCCGATGGCCTGGTCTGCCGAGAGCCCCAGCGCCGCTCCTCATCAGTGTCTGGACGGGCGGGCGTACGATAGTCCGGTGCCCCGGTCGGTGACCGTGACCTACCTCTGGAGCGCCGACTGCCCCTCCCACCGCGAGGGCGTCGCGCGCCTGCGTGACGCCGCCGAGCGCGCCGGCGTCCCGGTCGTCGTGGAGGAGCGCGAGGTCACCACCGACGAGGAGGCCGGGCGCCTCGGCTTCCTCGGCTCACCCACCTACCTGCTCGACGGGCGGGACATGGCCGCCCCCCCGGATCACCCCGTCGCCCGGGTGGACGCCTGCCGCGCCTATCCGCAGCCCGGCGGGCGCGTCGGCCCGCTGCCCCATCCCGACGACCTGGTGGCCGCCCTGCTGGCCGCCGCCCGCGACCCGGAGGACTGACTGTGCCCATCGCCCTCGGCGCCCCCGCGCCCGCCTTCTCGCTCCCGACCGCCGCCGGCGGCACCGCCGACCTGGCCGCCCTGGCCGACCGCGAGGCGGTGGTCGTCGTGTTCAGCTGCAACCACTGCCCGTACGTCCGGGCGTGGGAGGACCGGCTGAACGACGTGGCGCGCGACTACGCGCCGCGCGGCGTCGCGGTGGTGGCGGTCAACGCCAACGACGCGACGACCCACCCGGGCGACGCGTTCCCCGAGATGGTCGCCCGGGCCCGGGAGATGGGCTTCGTCTTCGACTACGCGCACGACGAGAGCCAGCAGGTGGCCCGGGCCTACGGCGCCGAGCGCACGCCGGAGGTGTTCCTGCTCGACCGCGACCGGCGCGTGGCCTACCACGGGGCCATCGACGACTCGGTGGAGCCCGGCGGGGTGAGGACCCGCTACCTGCGCGACGCCCTCGACGCGGTGCTGGCCGGTCAGGCGCCGCCGGTGGCCGACACCCCGGCGGTGGGCTGCACCGTCAAGTGGCGGCGCTGACCCGCGGGGGCGGACGCCGGGCCGCGCCCGGCCTCAGCCCGGGGTGAGCGCCCGGTAGCCCCCGCGCCAGTAGAGCAGCGGCGTCGCGTCGTGGGTCTCCGCGCCGAGGACCCGGCCGACCAGGATGGAGTGGTCGCCCCCGTCGAAGACGTCGTGGCGCTCGCAGACCATGCGGGCGAGCACGTCGTCCAGGAGCGGCGCCCCGAAGGCTCCGGTCTCGACCTCCAGGCCCGCGAACTTGTCCTCGCTCGAGCGCGCGAAGCGGTTGGAGACGTCCTGCTGGTCCTCCCGCAGCAGGTGCACCGCGAACCCCTCGGCCGCGCAGAGCACGTCGTGGGCGCTGCTGGCGTGCCCGATGCAGACCAGGATGAGCGGCGGGTGCAGCGACAGGCTGCTGAACGCCGAGGCGGTGAGGCCCACCCGTCCCTCCGGGCCCCGCGCGGTCACCACGGTCACGCCGCTCGCCCAGCGCGAGAGCGCGTCGCGGAAGGCGTCGGGGTCGACCCCCGCCGGGCCGGGATGTGTCAGCTCGGACACGCGCCGCATCGTAGTCGGCGGGCACGCCCACAGCCGCCGGCCCCGGATTCGCCAGAATCGCTCGCAAGGCCGGGTGGCGCCCTCGACGCGGACGGTCCGGACAGAAAGGATGGCCCTCCGATGCATCGCCGGATCCTCCTCATCGTGGCCCTGCTGCTCGGCGGCGCCGTGCCCGTGGCCGCCACGGCGGCTCCCGTGGTCCGGACGCCCGGCTACCGCGGCACCACGCGGCCCGTGGCGCTCCAGCCGCCCACCGCCCCGCCGCCGATCGACCTGGGCGCCGGCCGGCAGCCGTCCATCCTGGTGGACGACGCGGGCACCGCGCACATCGCCTGGAACGAGCAGCCGGAGGGCGCGCCGACGGTGACCGTCTACTGCCGCATCCCGCGCAACGGCCGGGCGTGCGACGTGACCCGGCGGCTGGTCCCGCCGTTCCCCGACGCGACGGCCATCAACGATCCGCGCTTCTCGGTGGACACCGCCGGGCCCGAGGTCCTGGCGCTGAACGACCAGCTGCTGATCCTCTCCCACCGCTACCCCTTCGGCGTCCCCAAGCCCGGGCCGGATCGCAGCCGCGACGACTCGACCACCTACCTGTGGACCTCCGACGACGGCGGGCGCTCCTTCTCGAATCCCGGCGTGGTGTCGACCGACGAGATCGACGGCGACGCGGTCACCTGGGGCACGGCCGAGAACCCGCGCATCACCACGATCACGAGCCTGGTGACCGGGGGCATCACCGCGGCGACCATCTCACCCGGGCGCTTCCAGTTCCGCGGCGCCCTGCTCGCCCAGGGGGACTTCACCAACGGGCGCCTGGCCGTGCTCGACGGACGGCCGGTGGTCGCCTACCAGCGGCTCCTGGGCTCCGCGCAGGTGCGGCGCTGGACCGGGCAGGGCGACCCCAACGACGCGGCCACCTGGTCCCCGCCGGAGCCGGTCCCCGGGCAGGATCCCCAGATCGGCGTCGCCGGCGGGCGGTTGCTGCTGCTCTCGGAGTCCGCCGACGCCGGTCGCCTGGAGCTTCGCGACCTGTCCGCGGGCGGCGCGCCCACGGTGCAGAACACCGGCCGGGCCGGCAACTACAGCCAGGTCATCGGCTTCCCCGACGGCGCCGCAAGCGTGGTCTGGCAGGGTCAGGAGGACTCGGGGGCCACCGGCATCTGGCGTCGCGGCGAGGTGCGGCCCGGGGTCGCCCCCAGGGGGGCGCCCGCGCTCGTCATCGCCGGCTTCACCGGATTCGGTGACGCCTCCGCCGCCCCCGACCGCGGCGGCGTGGTGGTGGCCGAGCTCGAGGGGAAGGTCGTGGCCGCCGGCTTCGGCAGCCGCGCCGCCACCGGGCTGCCCGGCCTGGGGAGCCGCCTGGGCGGCCAGCCGCCGCTCGCCCCCGACACCGTGGTCGACTGCGAGCGGATCCGCTTCGGCCTGGTCGAGGCCGTCCTGCGCGAGGGCGGCTGCTTCCTGAACGCCGCGCGCGGGAGCGCCAAGGCGACCACCGGGGAGCTGCGCCTGAACGGCCTGGACATCGTCCCCGACGCCGGCGTGCAGATCCTCATCGACACCCGGGCGCGCACCATCGACACGACCGGCCGGGTGCGGGTGCTGCTGCGGGCGCCCGGCGTGCCCGAGATCACGCTGTTCCGCGGCGAGCTCCACCTGCGCCTGGCGAGCCCGCGCGCGGGCGCGTCGCTGTTCTCGTTCGCCGACGGGGTCTTCCGCCCCGACGTGCTCGGGTTCCCGGTCACCGGCGGGGTCGACGTGCGCCTGACCGACGCCGGCGTGCGCATCCCCATCCGCCTGAAGCTCCCCGAGGCCCTGGGCGGCGTGTCCGGCGCGATCGAGATCACCGCCGACAACGCCCGCGGGCTGCGGGTCGAGTCGCTCGACCTCGAGGCGTCGGCCGTGCCCCTGGGGCCGGTGCTGCTGCGGGACCTGAAGGTGCAGTACCGGGCGAGCGGCGGGACCACCGTGGGCGACTGCCTGCGCCCGCCCGCCTCCGGCGCGTCCTCGTCGCCCGACGAGTGGGCCGGCGTGTTCGAGCTCGAGCTCCCGCCGCCCGGGGCCGGGCCCAGGCTCTGCGGCTCGATCCGCTTCGGCGACGGCCGCTTCCGGGCCGCCACCTTCCGCATCGACCTGCCCTATCCCGGCATCACGCTCTTCCCCGGGGTGAGCCTGCAGTCGCTCGGCGGCGGCCTGAGCCTCGACCCGCTGGAGGTGCAGGCCACCGTCCGGTTCGGGGTCATCCCCGCCTCGGCGAGCGGCGCGCTCATCAACCTCGACGGGTCGATGGCCCTGCGCCTCGACCCGCCGATCACCCTGCGTGGCCAGGTCTCGGTGCAGGTGGCCACCATCCGGGTCGGCAGCGGATCGTTCACGATCTCGGCGGCGGGATACGTGGCCCTGCGCCTGCAGGCCGGTCTCAGGTTCGGGCCGTTCTCGGTGCAGTCGACCATCGCCGGCTTCATCGACGGCCCCCGCGAGCAGTTCGCCATCTCAGGGAAGGCCGAGGTGTGTGCCGGCGAGTGCCTGACCGGCGGGCAGGTGGTCGTGTCGACCAAGGGCATGGCGGTCTGCGGGCCGGTCGCCCTCGTGCCCCGCGGCGGGGGCGTGCGCTGGGACGGCCCGGCGAGCGTCGACGTGTGGCTCATCAGCTGCGACGCCGACGAGTACGAGGTGGCCGACACCCGCGCCCAGCAGGCCATCGAGCACGCCGGCGTGGCGGAGGCCCCGTTCACCGTCGCCGGGCGCCCGAAGTCGGTCACCGTGCGGGTGCGCGGCGAGGGCGGGCCGCCGCAGCTCGACCTGGTCGGTCCCGCGGGCGCGCCGGTGAGCCCGGCGCAGACCTACGCCGACGCGGCCACCGGGACCACCTACCTCGGCCTCGTGGCCCCGCCCGCCGGGACCTGGCGGGTGCGGGCCCGCCCGGGGACGCCCCCGATCACCGAGGTGGCGACCTCCCGCCAGGTGGACCTCGCCCGGGTGCTCGCCGCGCGGGTGACCGGCGCCGGCGAGCGGCGCACGCTCACCTACCGGGCGCGCATCGGCGCCGGGCAGGACGTCACGTTCGCCGAGCGGGGCGCGGCCGGCACCCGGGTCATCGGCGCCGCGCGCCGGGGCGCGGGGCGCATCGCGTTCCGGCCCGGGGCCGGCCCCGGCGGCACCCGCTCCATCGTCGCCCTGATCGCCCAGAACGGGCTCGTGCGCCGCGAGGTCGTGGTGGCCCGCTACCGCGCCCCCGCCCCGCCCCGCCTCACCCCGCCTGCGGGCCTGCGGGTGCGCCGGGCCGGCGCGGTCGCGGTGGCCACCTGGCGGCCGTCGCCCGCGGCCCGCGGTCAGCTCGCCACGATCCGCCGCGGCGGGGCCGCCGAGGTGCGGCTGCTCGGCCGCGGCGCCCGCCGCCTGGTCGTGCGGGGCCTGGCCCCCTCGGCACGGCTGCGGGTCGAGGTCCGCAGCCTGGACGCCGAGGGCCGGCGCTCGGCGGCCGCCCGCGCCGTGGCCGCCCCCGTCCGCCGGTAGCGCCGGCGCCTGGGGTTGACCGGCGTCCGCACGAGGAGTTCCATCGTAGGACGATGCAGACACCGCCCGTCACCATCAGGACGGCCGCGCGAGGGCCGGGCGGGTGAGCGCCGGCCCGCCGGAGCCCACCGACGCCGACTACCGGGAGGCCGCGGCGCTGCGGGCGGCGCTGCGGCGGTTCATGCGCACCAGCGAGGAAGTCGCCCGCCGCCACGGGCTCACCCCCCAGCGGTACCTGCTCCTGGTGATGATCCGCGCGCCGCTCGGCGAGGTGGCCACCGTTGGTGAGCTCGCCGGGCGCATGCGCCTGGCCCAGGGCGCGGTGAGCGACCTGGTCGCCCGGGCCGAGCGGGCCGGGCTCCTCGGCCGCCGCCCGCTCGCCGACGGCCGGTCCCTCGGCCTGGAGCTCACACCCGAGGGCGCGCGGCGCCTGGCCGGGGCGGTGGCCGAGCTCGGGCCCGAGCGGGCGGCGCTCCGGGCGGCGCTCAGCCCTCGGGCGTAGGCGGGTCGCCCACCGCCGGGGTCCCGGCGCTGCCGAGCAGGTGGTGGACCACCGGGCGGGTCCCGGGCTCGAGCAGCTCCCGCACGCGGGCCTCGCGCTCGCGGTCGCTCGCGGTGCCCCGCTCGAGGTGCTGGCGCAGGTGCTCCTCCCAGGAGCGCAGCGAGAACGTCTCCACGAAGCGCGCGTGGTCGTGGCCGTCCTGCCAGAGACCCCAGCGGCGGGCGCCGCTGCGCCGCCGGGCCCGGCCCAGGACGGTCATGTGGTCGACGAAGCGCGCGCGGCACTCGGCCGGCACCCGGTACTCGATGGTCACCAGCACCGGCCCGTGGTCCGGGTCGGGCTCGGTCAGGAGCTCCGGATCGTGCCAGTGCCGCGACGGGGTGAGGTCCGGCGGCCGGTAGCCCCCCACCGGGAAGGGCCGGGCCAGGGGCACCGTGAGGACGAGCGCCGCGCCGGCGGCGACCAGGGTCCACCGCAGGCCCGCCGCCTGGGCGACGGCGCCCCAGAGCACGCTCCCGCCGGCCAGGCCCCCCTGCACGACCAGGAGATAGGCGCCCATCCCGCGGGCGCGCACCCACGAGGGCAGGATCTGCTGGGCGCTCCCGTTGGCCGACGCGAGGACGCTCAGCCAGGCCCCGCCGCCGATCGCGAGGGCCACGGCGACCACGGCGGCGTTCGTGACCACGCCGCTCACCACCGTGACCAGCCCGAACACGACGCTCCCGGCCACGACCAGCAGGTTGAGCCCGAGCCGTGCGCGCACCCGCGGGAGCACCAGCGCCCCGAGGACCGCGCCGGCGCCCATCGCCCCGAGCAGCACGCCGTAGCCGCCGGAGCCGAGACCCAGCCGGTCGCGGGCCACCAGCGGGAGCAGCGCCCAGAGCGCGCTGGAGCCGACCACGAAGACCATCGCGCGCACGAGCAGGGCGCGCAGGCGCGGCGCCGAGCGCACGTAGCGCAGGCCGGTGCGCAGCGCGCCGCCCAGGCGCTCCGGCGCGATCGGGCGGGCCGGGGTCTCGCGGTGCCACAGGCCGAGCACGACCAGGATGCCGAGGAACGAGAGCGCGTTCAGCGCGAAGACCCACGCCGCGCCCGCGGCGGCCACGATCAGCCCCCCGAGCGCCGGCCCCACCGCCCGGGCCAGGTTCATGTTCACGCCGTTCAGCGCCGCCGCGCGGGGGATCTCGGCCAGCGGGACCAGCTCCGGCTGGATGGCCTGCCAGGCCGGGAGCGTCGCCGCCTGCCCGGCGCCGAGCAGGAACGTGATCACGAGCAGCAGGCCGGCGGTGACCAGCCCCGCCCCGGTGAGGAGCGCGAGGAGCGCCGCGCTCGCCAGCATGAGGAACTGGGTGATGATGAGCAGCCGGCGGCGGTCGACCACGTCGCCGAGCGCGCCGGCGGGCAGGCCGATGAGCAGCACCGGCAGGGTGGTCGCGGTCTGGACGAGCGACACCGCGAGCGGGCTGGGATCCAGGCCGGTCATGAGCCACTGGGCCCCGACCAGGTGCATCCAGGTGCCCAGGTTGCTCGCGAACTGGGCGATCCACAGCGCGCGGAAGACCGGATGGCGCAGGGGGCTGAGGGCCCCTCCGGGCGCCGGCGCGAGCGTGCTCACCCCCCGATGCCTATCACGGCCCCGGCCGCGCCCCGGCCGCCGTGGCACGCTCTCGCCCAGGAACCGTCCCCGTCAACGAGGGAGTCCGGATGCCCGATGCCTGGCCCGCCCTGCCGTATGAGGAGTGGCGCCCGACCAAGGAGACCCTGCACCGCTTCACCCAGATGGTCGGCAAGGTGCGGATGGCCCTGGTGCCGCCCCGCAACCACTGGTGGCACGTGACCCTCCTGCTCGACACGCGGGGCATCACGACCGGCCCCATGCCCACGCCCGAGGGCGATGCCTACGTGGAGATCGCCTTCGACCTGGTCGACCACACGGGCGCGTGGCCGGCTTCGCCCTGCGCGACCGCCTGCCCTGCGCGGATGTCTACCGCGACCTCATGGGCGCGCTCGGCGAGGTCGGGGTCGCGGTCGAGATCGACCCGCGGCCGTATGACCTGGGCGACTCCCCGGCGTTCCCCGACGACCGCATCCACGACGCCTACGACGCCGACGCGGTGGCGCGCTGGTGGGCGGTCATGGCCTCGACCGAGCGGGTCATGTCGCGCTTCGCCTCGGGCTTCTCGGGCAAGCAGAGCCCGGGGCACCTGTTCTGGCACTCCTTCGACATCGCCCAGGCGCGGTTCTCGGGACGCCCGGCGCCGGCGATCCCCGGGGCCGACCCGGTGACGGCCGAGGCCTACTCCCACGAGGTGATCGCCGTGGGCTGGTGGCCGGGCGATGAGCGCCGCACCCCGTTCCCGGCCTTCTACTCCTACACCGCGCCCGAGCCGCCCGGCCTGCGCGACCACCCGCTCGCCCCGGCCGCGGCGACGTGGCAGGACACCGGGAACGGCTCGCTCGCCGTGCTCCCCTACGACGCCGTCCGGGAGGCGGCCGACCCGGCCGGCGCCGTGCTCGCGTTCTTCGAGAGCGCCTACCGGGCCGGCGCCGCGGCCGCGGGCTGGGACACCGCGGCGCTCGCCGGGCCGGGATGAGCCCTGCCGGGGACATCGCCGCCGACTTCCGCGACGTGGACGGCGCGGACCCCGGCCGTCTGGCGGGCTTCCTGCTCGCCCTGGGCGCCGACCCCGACTTCGCGGCGGTCAAGCGACGCACGCTCGAGGCGCTCGCGCTCCGCCCGGGCGACCGCGCCCTCGACGTGGGCTGCGGCATGGGGGTGGAGGTGCGGGCGATGGCGCGCGGGGTGGGGCGCGGGGGAGCCGCGACCGGCGTGGACGTGTCAGCCACGATGATCGCCAGGGCCCGGGAGGGGGCGCCGGCGGGGTGCCGCTTCCTTGAGGCCGACCTGCACCGGCTCCCGCTCCCCGACGGCGCATTCGACGCGGTGCGCGCCGAGCGTGTGCTGCAGCACGTCGAGGACCCGGGCCGGGCGCTGGCCGAGATGGTGCGGGTGGCCGCGCCGGGCGCCCGGATCGTGGTGGCCGAGCCGGACTGGGACACCTTCACCGCCGACCTCGGCCCGCCCGAGGTCATGCGCCTGATCACCGCGCGCCGGGGCGCGGCCATCCGCAACCCGGCCGTCGGCCGTGAGGCCCACCGCCTGCTCACCGGCCTGGGCTGCCGCGACGTGCACCCGGAGCCGGTGGCCGTCCGGGTGCACGATCCCGCCCTGATCGAGCCGGCGTATGAGCTCCGGGCCGAGGCCGCGCGGGCGGAGGCGGACGGGGCGCTCGGCCCCGGGGCCGCCCGGACCTGGGAGCGGGACCTCGACCGGCGCCTGGGTGAGCCCGGGGGGCTGCTCACGATCCTGGTGATGGTGGTCACAACCGCGCGTCGCTGAGGCCCGCGCCCGCCCTCCCCGGCGCGGTCAGGAGGCCGCGGCCCCGTGCACGCGGGCCCAGTGCTCGGCGATGTCGGCCCGCCGGCAGACCCAGACCCGCTCGCGCGCGATGACGTGATCCAGGAACCGGGCGACGCCCGCGGCGCGCGCCGGGTGGCCGGAGAGCCGGGGGTGCAGGCCCACGCTCATCATCCCCGGGGCCCGGGCCCCCTCCTCCCACAGCAGGTCGAAGGCGTCCCGCAGGCAGGTGAACAGGTCATCGCCGGTCGCGAAGCCGGGGGCGACGACGAACCGCATGTCGTTGGTGACCAGCGAGTACGGCACGACCAGGTGCGCGACCTCGCCCACCCGCACCCAGTGGGGCAGGTCGTCGGCGTAGCAGTCCGAGTCGTAGCGGAAGCCCCCCGCCTCGACGAGCAGCCGCCGGGTGTTCGGGCTCACCCGGCCCGTGTACCACCCGGACGGGCGGCGGCCCGTCACCTGCTCGATCACCGCGACCGTGCGCCGGATGTGGTCGCGCTCGACCGGCTCGGGCACGTGGCGGTAGTCGATCCACCGGTACCCGTGGCCCGCCACCTCGTGTCCGTGGGCGGCGAGCGCCGCCCCGGCATCGGGGTTGCGCTCGAGCGCCCGGCCGACGGCGAACGCCGTGAGCGGCAGGCCGCGGTCCCCGAAGAGCCGAAGCAGGCGCCAGAAGCCCGAGCGGGCGCCGTACTCGAACAGGCCCTCGACGCCCGGGTGGCGCACCCCGGGCGTGACCGGGGCGCCGGCCAGGTCGTGCAGGTGGGTCTCCCAGGTGTCGTCGCCGTCGGCGGGGGAGCGCTCGCCCCCCTCCTCCACGTTCAGCACGAAGCTCACCGCCACCCGGGCGTCGCCCGGCCAGCGGGGGTGCGGAGGCGCCGCCCCGTAGCCCACCAGGTCGCGGTGATGCCCGTCGGCCACCAGATCAGCCCAGCTCGAACGTGGTGACGCCGAAGACCTCGTCCACGGGGACCGGGGGCGGCGCGCCCAGGTACATGCGCGCGCAGCCGAAGACCTCACGCATCCGGTGCCGCCGGGCCAGGTCCATCGCCGCGGCGTTCGCCTCGGGCACGTCGAGGAACACCGGCGCCGCCGGGGCGTGGGCGGCGAGGCCGCGGTAGAGCCCCTCGGCCACCTCGGCATCCGCCGCGAAGAGCGGCCCGACCTTGACGCCCCGGCGGCAGGGCCGCACCACCCCGTAGCCCCGCACCTCCCCGCCCTCCCTCCAGGCGAGGGCGAGCCCGCCGGGCTGGTCGATCCAGCGGGCCAGGAACGCCGGCCGCGGGGCCGGGAAGTGGGCGGCGTCGTAGGCCGCGAGGACCGCGAACGGCAGCGCGCGGGCGTCCACCAGCCGCGGGTCGGCCGGCGCGGGCTCCCCCACCCCCTCGAAGCGCAGGTCGCGCCCCGCGAGGGCGAAGCCGCCGCGCGCGTAGAACGGCTGCATGGCGAAGACCCCGTCCATGCCGATGGCCGCCCCGGGCTCCAGCCGGGCGAGGAGCGCATCGCGGCGGTGCACCCAGAGGCGCCGCCCCAGGCCGCGCCCGCGCCAGGCCGGCGCCATGATGAAGAACCCCATGAAGCCGAAGCGGCCCCCATAGGAGACGATGGAGCCGCCGCCGGCCATCTCGCCGTCCACCTCGGCGGCGACGAAGCCCCCGGGGTCGGTGGCCCAGAAGATGTCCGCGTCGTGCCGGCCGGGGTTCCAGCCCTCCTCCGCCGCCCACCC
>JALOLS010000062.1 GCA_025455865.1 Thermoleophilia bacterium | reverse complement strand
CTGCTGGACCTGGCCGGACGGGAGGCCGACGGCATCGTGGCGGCCTGGGCCTCCCCCGGGGAGGTGCGGGCCCGACTCGCGCGGGCCGCGGCGGCCCGCGCAGGGACCGGGCGGGGGCCGCTCGCCTGCGCGCTCTACGCCTACGCGCTCCCGGTCGGCGCCCGCGCCGAGGCGGAGGCGTGGCTGCGCCCCGAGGCGGACGCGCTCGGGACGACCCCCACCCGCCTGGTGCGCTGGCTGGAGGGGATGGGCGGGCTCACGGGACCGCCGGGGGCGATCCGCGAGGCGCTGGCCGCCCACCGCGACGCCGGCGTGACCGACGCGATCCTGGTGCTCCCCAACCGCGTCCCGGCCGAGGCCCTGGACGCCCTGGCCGAGGCGGTGCTCCCCGCCCCGGCACCCGTCGCCGCCGGGCCGGGCGGGTCCCCGACCGCGCCACGCCACAACCTGGCGCACCTCCTGGTGCGCGCCCACGTGGAGGCGGGTCGCGGTGACGCCCGGGCGGTGGCCGACCCCGACGGCACCTGGACCTTCGCCGGCCTGGAGGACGCCGCCGCCCGGGCGGCCGGGGCCCTCGCCGACCGCGGCGTGCGCCCGGGCGACCGGGTGGCCGTCGCCCTCCCGGACGGGCGGCCCTGGGTGGCCGCGGTGGTGGGGGCGGCGTGGCTCGGCGCCGTCGCGGTGCCCCTGGACCCCGCCGACCCCGCCCGCCTGGCCGTCATCCTGGCCGACTGCGAGCCGGCCGCCGCGGTCACCGCCGACCCACCGCCCCACGGGCCCTGGGCCTGGGTGCGGCCCGCGGACCTCGCCGTGGCCGAGCCCCGGCCGCTCGCCGCCGTCCACCCGGACGACCTCGCCTACCTCGTCTACTCCTCCGGCTCCACCGGGCGGCCCAAGGGCGCGATGCACGCCCACCGCGACATGGCCGTCTCGATCGCGGGCTACTTCGGCGACGTGCTCGGGGTCGGGCCCGGCGACGCCTGCCACTCGGTCGCCAAGGGGTTCGCCTCCCTCGGCTTCGGCAACGGGTTCTTCCGCCCGCTCGGGCGCGGGGCCTGCGCGGTCATGTCGCCGGTGCGCCCCACCCCGCGCAGCGTGCTGGCCACCGTGGCCCGCCACCGGGTGAGCGTGCTGACCGGGGTGCCCACGTTCTGGGCCCAGCTCGCGGAGTTCCTCGACCGCCACCCCGAGCACGCCGGGGCGCTCACGGGCCTGCGGCTCGGGGTGTCGAGCGGCGACGCCCTCCCGCCCGCGGTGGGCGAGCGGATCCGCGCGCGGGGGCTCGACCTGGTCGAGGGGCTCGGCTGCTCGGAGTGCTCCCACGTCGTGCTCTCGACCCGGCCGGGCGAGCCGCGGCCGGGCACGCTCGGCCGGGTGGTGCCCGGCGCCGAGGTCTCCCTGCGCGACGACGAGGGCCACCGCGTCCCGGTGGGGGTGCCCGGGCGCCTGTGGATCCGGAGCGTGTCCAACACCTCCGGCTACTGGCGGCGCGCCGCCGAGACCAGGGCGCTGCTGATCGGCCGCTGGGTCCGGATGGGCGACGTGCTGGTGGCCGAGCCCGGCGGGGTCCACCGCCACCTCGGGCGCAGCGACAGCCTGTTCAAGGTCGACGCGCGGTGGGTGAGCCCGCCGGAGGTGGAGGCGGTGCTCATGGAGCGCGGCGAGGTGCGGGAGGCGGCGGTGGTGGGCCGGGCCGACGACCGCGGCCTGGTGCGCGCGGCCGCGCACGTGGTCCTCGCCGCCGACCCGCCCCCGGACCTGGCCGAGCGGCTGCGCCGGCACGTGGCCCACCGCCTCGGCCCCCACGCCGCGCCGGCCTGGGTGACCGTGCACGACGCCCTCCCGCGCCTGCCCTCGGGCAAGATCGCCCGGCGCGAGCTGCTACCGGACGAGGAGCTCCGCGAGGGTCCCGGCTGAGGCCACCGGGGCCGGCCCGGTCCACGCCGCCAGGGCCTGGGCGCTGGTCGCCCCCGAGAGCACCAGGGCCCCGTCGATGCCGGCGGCCGCGGCCCCGGCCACGTCGGAGTCCAGGCGGTCGCCGACCGCGAGCACCGGCTCCTCGAGCCGCTCGAGCGCGACGCGGTAGATGCCCGGATGGGGCTTGCCCAGCGTCAGGGCGGTCCGGCCGGTCGCGTACTCGACCGCGGCCAGCACCGCGCCCGAGCCCGGCCACGGGCCGTCCGGCATGGGGATCGTGGCGTCGCGCCCCGGGCCGATGAGCGCCGCCCCGTCCAGCACGGCCTGCGTCGCGATGCGCAGCTCGGCGTAGGTGAGGTGCTCGTGCCCGGCCACCACCACGACGTCGGCCCGGCGGGCGTGCGGGGTGTTGTTGAGCACCCGCAGGCCCGCGGCGGCGACGTGGCGCACCAGCGCGGCGGTGCCGACGACGAACGCGGCCTGTCCCCGGTGGTGGGCGGCCAGATGGGCCTGGACGGCGCTTGCGGCGCTCACCACCTCGTCGGCCGACGCGCGCACGCCCATCGCCCAGAGCCGGCGCACGTGCTCCTCGGGGCCCGAGCGCGGATCGTTGGTCATGAAGACCAGCCCGCGGCCGTCCGCCCGCCACGCGGCGATCGCGTCGGCCGACCCCGGGATGGGGGCGTCGCCCACCCAGACGCAGCCGTCGAGGTCGAGCACGAGGCCGCGGTAGGCGCGGGCGAGCGGGGTGAGCTCCATCGGGCGGCCGATCCTACCCGTGCGGCCGCCGCGCCCGTACGGTTCGGGCCTGGCGCCCGACCGGAAGGAGGCGACGTGGCGGCCTACCCGCACATCGCGGTCTGCGTGGAGGACTCCGCCGGCTCCCGCCTGGCCCTGGCCGAGGCCGCCCGCGTGCGCGCGATCGCGCCGGGGCGCCTGAGCGTGCTGCACGTGGTGGGCACCCCGGCGCCGCCGCCGTACCTCTCGGAGGGGGGCTCGTTCATGCCCGACGGCGACGAGGTCCGCCGGGGCGCGGGCGACTGGCTGGCGGAGCAGGCCGCGGCGGCCCCCGGGGCCACGCCGGTGGTGCTCGAGGGCTACCCGCCCCAGGCCGTCTGCGAGTGGGCGGCGGCCAACGGGGTCTCGCTGCTGGTCGCCGGCGCCGAGCGGGGACGGATCGAGCGCCTGCTCCTGGGGAGCTTCAGCACCTACCTCTCCCGGCACGCCCCGTGCAGCGTCCTGCTCGTGCGCGTGCCGCGCCGCTAGGCTCAAGGGCGGGTCGCCGGCGCCGAGACACGGGGTGTCCGACCGGGAGGGTCGCGGTGCTCGACCAGGCCGTCATCGACCACGCGGGCGTGCTCGAGTCGCGCCTCGTCCACCGGCTGGGGCTGCTCGAGGAGGAGCTCGTGCTGGCCGAGGCGGCCTGTGACCACCGCCAGGCCCACCTCGTCGCGGCGCGGATCGCCCAGGCCGCCTGCCGGCTCGACGCCGCGCGCCTGATCCGCCGCCGCACGCCCGCCGTGTAGCCGGCCCCTTCCTGCGAGACTGCGCCGGTGAGCCCGACCGGCGCGCCCAGGCCCAGCCCCCCGGACACCGACGCGCCGCTGCGGGCCGACATCTCGCTGCTCGGCCGCCTGCTCGGCCAGGTGCTGGTGGAGCAGGACGGCCAGGGGCTGCTCGACACCGAGGAGCACCTGCGGGCCCTCGCCAAGCAGCTGCGCGCCGACCCGCCGCCGCCCCCGGAGCACGCCGCCGCCCTCGAGGCGGAGATGGTGGAGGTGGCCGGCCGCCTGAGCCTGCGGGAGATGGTCGGGGTCGTCCGCGCCTTCTCGGTCTACTTCCAGCTCGTGAACACCGCCGAGCAGCACCACCGGGTGCGGCGCCGGCGCGAGCGGGACATGGAGCGCGAGGAGACCCACCGCGCCCAGCCCGAGAGCCTGGCCGCGACGCTGGCCGACCTGGCCGCCCGCGGGGTCGCCCCCGAACGGCTCCAGCGGGTGCTCGACCGGCTGAGCGTGGAGCTGGTGATGACCGCCCACCCGACCGAGATCTCGCGCCGCATCGTGCTGTCCAAGCACATGCTCGTGGCGCGGGTGCTGGAGCGCATGGAGTCGGCGCTCTCCCCCCGCGAGCGGCGGGAGCTGACCGACCGGCTGCTGGAGGAGATCACGATCCTGTGGCAGACCGACTTCATGCGCTCGGCCAAGCCGCGGGTCATCGACGAGGTGCGCCGGTCGCTCTTCTTCTTCGAGGAGGTGCTCTTCGACGCGGTGCCGCGGGTCGAGGAGGAGCTCCAGCACCTGCTGGACACCCACTTCCCCGGCCTGTCCGCCCCGCCCGGCTTCCTCACGTTCGGCTCGTGGGTGGGCGGCGACCAGGACGGCAACCCCAACGTGACGCCGGCCGTGCTGCACGAGGCGCTGGACCTGCACCGGGCCGTGGCCACGGGGCTCCTGCGTGCGCGGATCGAGGAGATGGTCGAGGACATCGGCATCTCCAGCCGGCTCGTCCCGGTCTCGGACGCGCTCGGGGCCTCGATCGCCGCCGACGAGGCCTGCATGCCCTGGGCGGTGCGGGCCATGGGCGAGCGCTACCGGCACGAGCCCTACCGGCGCAAGCTGCACCTGGTCGCCGCCCGCCTCGACCACGCCGGCGAGCACCCCTACCGGGACGCCGGCGAGCTCGTGCGGGACCTGCAGCTGGTCGCCACCTCGCTGGAGGCCCACGGCGGCGAGCGGGTCGCACGGCGCAGCGTGTCGCGGCTGGTGCGCCAGGCCACCACCTTCGGATTCCACCTGGCCCGCCTGGACGTGCGCCAGCACTCCGAGCGCCTGCACGACGCGGTCGGCGAGCTGGTGGGCGACATGAGCGAGCGCTACCACGAGCTCCCCGAGCCCGACCGCGCCCGCCTGCTGGGCGACCTGCTGGCCCGGCCGGTGCCGCTCCCGGAGCCCGAGGCGCTCTCCCCCGCCGCCGCCGAGGTGCTCGGCACCTTCCGGGAGCTCCGGGCGGCGATCGGGCGCCACGGCCCGCGCACCGCCGGCACGGTCATCGTGAGCTTCACCCGCCGCCCGAGCGACCTGCTGGCCGCGCAGCTGTTGGCCAAGACCGCGGGGCTGTCGCGCCCCGAGGGGAGCGACGTCGACCTGGTGCCGCTCTTCGAGTCCATCGAGGACCTGCGGGCCTCCGGGGACACCCTGCGCGGCCTGTTCGCCGACCCCGCCTACGTGCGCAACCTGGCGGCGCGCGACGAGCGCCAGACGGTGATGATCGGCTACTCGGACTCCAACAAGGACGGCGGCTACCTCGCGGCCAACTGGGAGCTCTTCCTGACCCAGGAGCGCCTGGCCGACGTGTGCCGCCTCCACGGCGTCCACCTCACGCTGTTCCACGGCCGCGGGGGCACGGCGAGCCGGGGCGGCGGGTCGACCTACTCGGCGGTGATGGGCTCGCCCATCGGGACGCTCGACGGCCGGGTGCGGATCACCGAGCAGGGCGAGACGATCTCGTTCAAGTACGCGCTCCCCCCCATCGCCGAGCGCAACCTGGACTCGGTGGCCGCCGCGGTGATCGAGCGCACGCTGCAGGAGGACGAGGCCGGCGGGCTCACCGGGCGCAAGGGGGTCTGGGACGAGGCCGTCGCCGAGATGGCCGAGACCTCGATGACCGCCTACCGGCGCCTGGTCTTCCAGGACCCGGGCTTCCTGCGCTACTTCACCCAGGCCAGCCCCATCCGCGAGTTCGACATGCTGAACATCGGCTCGCGCCCCACCCGCCGGCGTGGCGACGGCGAGATGCGGGTCGAGGACCTGCGCGCGATCCCCTGGGTGTTCGCCTGGACCCAGAACCGGCACCTGCTCCCGTCGTGGTTCGGGGTGGGCACCGCCCTGTCGGAGTTCACCACCCGCTACCGCGGCGGGCTCTCGGTGCTGCGGGAGATGTACGCCGCCTGGCCCTGGTGGCGCGCGGTGGTCGACAACTGCCACATGACCGTCGCCAAGGCCGACATGCGCATCGCCGCCCGCTACGCCACCCTGGTCGAGGAGGACCACCTGCGCCGGCGGATGCTCACCCTGGTCCGCGAGGAGTTCGACCGGGCCTCCGCCGGGCTGCTCGCGATCGTCGACCGCGAGCGCCTGCTCGACGACAAGCCCTACCTGCAGCGCTCCATCCGCCTGCGCAACCCCTACATCGACCCCATGCACGAGCTGCAGGTGCGCCTGCTGCGCGCGCTCCGCGCCGGGCCCCCGCCCGAGCGGCGGGCCGAGCTCGAGCACCCGCTGCTGCTCACGATCAGCGGGATCGCCGCCGGGCTTCGCAACACCGGCTGACCGACCTGCAACGGCGGCGGGGAGGGGCGCGGGGCTCCGGGGCGAACCCGGCCGCCATGACCGACTGGACCGCGCACCGCATCAGCGAGGGCCCCCTTCGCGGGGTCACCCTCCAGACCCGCCGCCGATCCGCGCTCGCACGCCTGGCCCGGATGCTGGGCATCCGGCCGCGGCGGCCGGGGCACACCGCCCCGGAGCCCGCCGAGGACGAGACGCCCGCGCGCGAGGCGGACCTCATCCCCGCTTGATGAGCCGCCGGCGGGGCCCTCCGTGGCCCCGCCGGCACCCGAGGGGACATCGGCGCGTCGCGGCCGGAGTCCGACGCCGGGTTCGCGCACCGTGAGCCACACCGGGAGACAGGCCGCCGCGCCGGCGGTCGCGGCGCCCGCGGCCGGCGCCCATCACAGGCGGCTCACCGCGGGCGGGCCCCTCCGTGAGCAGAATGGCGCGGATCTCCGCTGCCGGCCCAAGAGGTCGGTGAGGGGGATCGTGCTCCCGGTGGTGCCCCGATCCGCCAGGAGGTCGCGCTTTACGCCCCGTTTATCCCCGTGGGCCGATGATCGGGACGTACGGCACACCGAGCGCCCCAGGGGGACCGCACAATGACCGCCAAGCGCACCTCCATCGCCATCCTCGCGAGCACGCTCGCCCTCGCCGGAGCGGGGGCGGCCCAGGCCGCGCCGGCCTGGCTCACGGGCGGCGCGCCGATGCCCACGCCGCGCAGCGCGGCGCCCTGGGCCGGGCAGCACCTGCAGCTCCGCCTCATGCAGCGTGACGCCGTCCTTGCGCCGCTCGCCGCGGCCGTCAAGAGCACCCCGGCGGCGATCCGCCTCAAGGCCCGCACCGAGAAGAAGAGCCTCGCCGCCCTCTACCCGGGCGTCGACGTGGTCGCCCTGCTGAAGGAGGGCATCGTCGCCGCGAAGGTCACGATCCCCGCCGGGGCGACCGCCGACGCGCTCGCCGCCGAGATGGCGTCGAAGGTCCCGGCCGCCCGCATGGGCGCCGGCCGCATGCAGGGCCAGGGCCGGCGCGGGGCCGGCCGGATGCAGGGCCAGGGCCGCCGGGGCGGCGGTCAGGGCACCTGCCGGGCGTCGGCCTGACGTCGCCGGCTCGCGAGCGGGGGCGCCGGCCGGGGGGGGCCGGCGCCCTCGCCCCGCGGCCGGACCGGCGACGGCCCTGCGCACGAGGGGATAGGGTGGCCCGCTGATGCGGCTCCTGGTGGTCGAGGACGAGCCCGACCTGCGCGACGCGCTCGTGCGGGGCCTCGCGCGGGAGGGGTACGCCACCGACGGTGCGCCCGACGGAGAGTCGGCCGTCGAGATGGCGGCGCTGACCCCGTACGACCTCGTCGTCCTCGACCTCGGCCTTCCCGGGATGGGCGGCATCGAGGTCTGCCGGGTGCTGCGGGATCGGCGGCCGCCCCCGCTGGTGCTGATCCTGACCGCCCGCGACGCGGTGGAGGACCGGGTGGCGGGCCTGGACGCGGGCGCCGACGACTACCTGCCCAAGCCGTTCGACTTCCGTGAGCTGACGGCCCGGCTGCGCGCGCTCGCCCGCCGGGAGACGCCGACGCGGCCGGCGGTGCTCACCGTCGGGGACCTGCGCCTGGACCCGGCCACGCGCCTCGTGGAGGCCGCGGGGGCACCCGTGGCCCTCACCGCGAAGGAGTTCGGGGTGCTGGAGTACCTCATGCGCCGCGCCGGCGAGGTCGTGAGCGCGGAGGACCTGCTCGAACACGTCTGGGACGACAACGTGGACCCGTTCACCAACACCGTCCGGGTCCAGATGGGGAACCTGCGGCGGAAGGTGGGGGCATGGCGCATCGAGACGGTGGTGGGGGCCGGGTACCGGCTCGCCGTCCCCGGCGCCTCTCGGCCCGGCTCCGGCTGACCCTGGTCCAGAGCGCGCTGCTGACCCTGGCGAGCGCACTGCTGTTGGTGGTCGTGTACACCGTCGTCGCCGCCCGGGCCGACCTCACCCCCCTGGCCGACCGGGGGCAGTTCGCGCAGGACGCCGGGACGGGGGCCGGGCCGCCCGGCACCGGCAGCGGACCGCCGTTCCAGCCGGGATCGGGGCCGGGTGGCGGACAGCGGTTCGAGCGCGCGGTCAACCAGGAGACCCTGGATCGCGTCCGCACCGCCGGGCTGTGGTCGCTCGGAGGGATCCTGGTGCTCTCGCTCGGCATCGGCTGGGTCGTGGCCGGCCGGGTGCTCCGGCCCGTGCGCCGCATCACCGAGCGCACCCGCGACCTTGCGAGTGCCCAGCCGGATCTCTCCGGGCGGATCGCGCTCGGCGGCCCGGACGACGAGCTCAGGCGCCTGGCCGACACGATCGACGGCCTGCTGGACCGGATCGCCGCCGGGGTCGAGGGCCGGCGCCGCTTCCTCGCCGACGCCGCCCACGAGCTCCGGACCCCGGTCACGGCCGCCCGCACCACCGTGGAGGTCGCCATGGCCGACCCCGACCCGCAGGAGCAGCGCCGCGCCCTCGCCACCGCCGGGCGCCAGCTCAGGCGCATGGGGCGGCTGGTGGACGACCTCCTGGTGCTCGAGCGCGGACCCGGCGGACGGCCGGCCGTGCTCGACCTCCAGGCCCTCGCCGGGGATGCCGCGGGCGACCTGGGGCCGGTGGCAGCCGAGCACGGCGTGGCGCTCACCGTGCAGCCGGGCGCGCGGGCGGTGGTGGAGGCGGACCCCGACGACCTGCGCCGCGCCGTGACGAACCTCATCGAGAACGCGCTCGTGCACAACCGCCGGGGGGGCAGCGCGGTGGTCTCGGTCACGCGCGCCGGCGGCCGGGTGCTCCTCGCGGTCGACGACGACGGCCCGGGGGTGCCCGAACCGGAGCGCGAGCGGGTCTTCGACCGCCTCCACCGCGCCGACCGCCGGGCGCCCGGCACCGGCCTCGGCCTCGCCATCGCCCGTGAGCTCGCCGCGGCGGCCGGCGGGGCGGTGCGGCTCGAGCCCTCCGCGATGGGCGGCGCCCGCTTCGTGCTCGACCTGCCCGCGCCCGGCTGACCGGAGCCCGCCCCCGGGGCACCCGGGCGGGCCGGGCCACTAGGGTGCCGCCTCGTGTCGTGGCTCGAGGCCATCGTCCTCGGGGTCGTGCAGGGGCTCACCGAGTTCCTGCCCATCTCGAGCAGCGGGCACCTGCGCATCGTCCCCGCGCTGTTCGGCTGGGAGGACCCCGGGGCGGGGTTCACCGCGGTCATCCAGATCGGGACGGTGGCCGCGGTGCTCATCTACTTCCGCCGGGAGCTGTGGCGGATCACGACGACGTGGCTGCGATCGCTCAGGGACCCGGCGCTGCGGCCCACCCTCGACGCGCGCATGGGCTGGTACGTGATCGTCGGGACGATCCCGATCTCCATCCTCGGCCTGGCCTTCGCCGACCAGATCGAGACGACCGCCCGCAACCTCTACCTCATCGGCGCGATGCTGATCGGGTTCGGCCTGGTCATGCAGGTCATCGACACCACCTCGCGCAAGGTCCGCAGCGCCGAGGACGCGCAGATGAAGGACGCGATCGCCGTGGGGTTCGCGCAGGCGCTCGCGCTCATCCCGGGGGTGTCGCGCTCGGGCGCGACCATCAGCGCCGGCCTCCTGCTCGGCATGAACCGCGAGGCCGCGGCGCGCTTCTCGTTCCTGCTCTCGGTCCCGGCCATCGTGCTCTCGGGCGGCTACCAGTTCGCGAAGATCGTGACCGGCGCCGAGCAGACCGACGCCGGCCTGGGCGCCCTGGCGGTGGCCACGGTCGTCTCGTTCGTCGTCGGCTACGCCGCGATCGCGTTCCTGCTGCGCTACCTGGCCCGGCACTCCCTGGGCATCTTCGTCTGGTACCGGGTGGTCCTGGGCGTCCTGGTCATCGCCCTGGCCGCCGCGGGGACCATCAGCTGACCGGGACCGCCCGGCGGTAGCGCAGGACCACGGCGAGCGTGACCAGGGCGGTCGCCACGCCGATGGCGTTCGCGATGACGATGGGCGGGTCCCCGGTGGCCAGGCCGTAGGCCAGCCACAGGGACACGTTGACCAGGAGCGCGGCGAAGAAGCCCGCCGACACCTGCTCGGCCGAGCCGTGGCGGCGGACCCGCTGCAGCTGGAGCAGCGGCGCGAAGGCGAACAGCGTGCCGGACACCCCGGCGAGCACGCCGAAGAGCGCGCCCGGGCTCACCCGCCGGCCATCCGCACGGCGATGCGACGGGCCAGGTCGGGATTCACGACGGTGTCGGGGTCGCGCAGGGCCGTGAGCGCCTCCTGGGCCCCCACCAGCGACGCGTACAGGGGCGGGCAGGTGGGGCAGGCGCCCAGGTGGCGCTCGATCATCGCCCGGCGGTCGGCGGCGAGCCCGCCGTCGAGGTAGTCCGAGACCCACTGGCGCGCGTCCCAGCAGCGCAGCGGGACGCCGTCGAGGGCGGCCCGGCGCTCGGCGCCCCTGGCCATCGCGCTCACCATCGCCATGCGGCCCCGGCGCAGGCGCTGCTTGGCCGCCGGCAGCGAGACCCCGATCTGGTCGGCGATCCGCTCCACCGTCCAGCCCTCCACGTCGTGCAGCACGAGCACCGCGCGGGAGGCGAACGGCACCCTGAGCAGGGCGTCCTCGACCTCCTCGCGCACCTGGGCCCGCTGCACCACCGTCTCGGCGTCGACCGAGTAGCGGTCGTCGCGCCAGTCGCCCTCGACCACCTCGTCGGTCAGCACCTCGCGTGCGCGCCGGCGGCTGCGGTCCACGGCCAGGTTGTGGAGGATGCGGTGGAGCCAGGTCGCCACCGAGGACCCGCCCCGGAACTGACCGCGCCGCTCCAGGGCGCGCAGGAACGTGTCCTGCACGAGATCCTCGGCCTGAACCGGGTCGCGGGTCAGGGAGAGGGCGAAGCGGTAGAGGCCCGGGGTCTCGGCGGCCACCAGGTCGCCGAAGTCGGCGACGGCCAGACCGGGCGCGGCGGGCGGGGTGGGCACGTCCCGATCCTAGCCCCGCCGGCACGGGTGCCGGTCACACCGCTGCCACCACCCTCGCCGGGTGGTGTCGCTACCCTTGCATCCGGTGTTCGGCGCGCATCACGACAGCACGCTGGCCCGGGCCAAGCGGGCCGCCGCCGACGAGGCACGCCGCCGCGAGCAGCGCCGGCGGGACATCATCGACGCGCTCCGGCGGGCGAAGGCGGCCGCCGAGGACCCCGCCGAGATCGCCGCGCAGGAGCGTCAGCGCCGCCACCAGGATGTGCTCGACCGCTGGCCGGCCGGCGGCTGGTAGCCCCGCCGCCGCGCGCCGCGGGGACACCCGGCCGGGATGATCGACCCGAACGGGACCGACGGCCTGCCGGGATGCGCCCCGACCCGGTACGATTGTCCAGCACAGATGCGCCTTCCCGCCGTCCGGCCCGCCAATCCGGGGCCACGCGGATGGCCCGCGCAGAACCACCCCGGAGGAGCCTGCATGTACCAGGTTGGAGACAAGGTCGTCTATCCCCACCACGGCGCCGGGACGGTGCTGGCACGCGAGTGGCAGGACATCCGGGGCGAGCGGCGCGAGTACCTGACGATCGAGATCCTCCAACCCCAGATGACCGTGATGGTCCCCTGCGAGAACGCCGAGCGCGCGGGCCTCAGGCGGGTCATCGACGAGCCGGCCGTCGAGGAGGTCTTCGGCGTGCTCTCCGCCGACGGCAGCCAGATGCCGACCCAGTGGAACCAGCGGTTCAAGCGCAACCAGGAGAAGCTCCGCAGCGGCGACATCCTCGAGCTCGCCGAGGTGGTGCGCAACCTGGCCCGCCGCTCCGAGGAGGCCCGCCTCTCGCCCGGCGAGATGCAGATGCTGGAGCGGGCCCGGCGCGTCCTGGTCAGCGAGCTCATGTACGCCCGCGACACCAACGAGGACGACGCCAACGCGGTCATCGACGACGCGCTGGCCGGCCGCCTGCAGACCAAGGCCGCGCGGCGCAAGGCCGCGGCCAAGCGGGTCGCGCTGGTCACCGAGTAGGGGTCAGCCGGCGGGCGGCCCGGGGCGCACGGCGTCCGGGGCCGTCCGCGCGGCCACCCACCGGATCGCGGGCACCAGGCACACGACGACGCCGGCCAGGAGCAGCACGAGCCCCGCGGTCCGCACGGCCGCGGCCAGCGCGGCGGCCCGGGAGATCGCGTCGAACCCCTCGGGGCCGAGGATGTAGGCCCAGTCGTGCTGACCCCCGCCCAGGAGCGGCAGCGCCTGGTGCGGCGCGTCGGCGATGTAGACACTCGCGTCCTGCGCGGCGGTCCCGGCCCAGGCCAGGCACAGGCCGGCCGCCGCGAGGTCCCGGCGCACGCCGAAGTACAGGGCGATCAGGAGGGGGATCAGCACCTGGGCGACGGAGCCGGCGAGGAACATGGCCATCTCCGGCGCCCACGTGGTCGCCACGTGCCCGAACTCGTGGAAGGCGACGCCGATCCAGCCGAGCAGGGGGACCCGGTCGCCGCGGCCGAAGGCGATCCAGCCGATCAGCCCGGCGGCCGCGGCGGCGGCCAGCGCGCGGGCGGCCGGCGGCACGAGCGGGGCCATCGGGCGCGGGAGGTCCACACCGTTGATGTCGGCGCCCCCGGCCCGGCGGACGAGCCGCGTCGGTATGAATCTTCCTGAAGGTTCCGGATTCCCGGCCGGTTCGGGCAGGAAGCGGAGGCCCGGCGGTGTACGTTCGCCACGTGGCCTCCGAGACGCGCGCAGCGGCGCACGGCTCCCGGGCATGGGCCGGCCCGGGCGCGGTCGCCCGCGGCCTCGCGCCGGGACGACTCGGGGCGCTGACCCTGACCCCGGTCCGGGGGCCCGGAGGACGGGTCGAGGACATGCGCGTCGAGGCCTGCAGCGCGGCCGCCGGCCGCCTGCTCGCCCGGCCCGCCACCGCGCTGCTCGGGCGGCGCCTGGGCGCCGAGTTCGCCGGGCAGCGGGACGACGGGGTCCTCGCCGCGCTCGGCGACGTGCTGGCCGCCGGGGAGCCCTGGCGCGGGTCCCTGCGCTTCGGGGCCACCTGGCTCGAGGTGCTGGCCGTCCCGGTGGGCGAGGTGCTCGTGCTCAGCCTCTGGGCGCCGGCACCCCATGCGTTCCGCGAGGCGGAGCCCGCGCCGGCGGCCGGCCTCGAGGCGGAGGTGGCCGAGCAGGCGGCCCTCCGGCGCATCGCGACCGCGGCGGCGCGCCACTCCGACCCGGCCGCGGTGGTGGCGACCGCCGCCGCCGAGTGGCTCGCGCTCCGCCCCCTGGCCGGGCTCGCGCTGGTCCGGATGGGCGACGGCGGGCGCGGCCTCGCGCTGGTGCCGGGGTGGGTGGGACCGCGCGCCGCCGAGCTCGGGCGGACCCGGCGCGCCACCGGCGCGGACGTGGCCATGGCGCGGGCGCTCGCCGAGGGGCGGACCGTGCGGGTGGACGACGCCGCCCATGGGCGCTTCCCGATGGGCCTCGCGGTCCCCCTGTGGGTGCGCGGGCGGTTGTGGGGGGCGCTGTGCGCGGCGGCCGAGCGCGGCCGGGGGTTCGCCGACGCCGACACGGCGATGCTGGAGGGCTGCGCCGACCTGGTCGCGATGGCCCTCGCGCAGGAGGAGGTGCGCACCGAGCTCTCGGCGGCGGCGCGCACCGACCACCTGACCGGCCTGCCGAACCGGCGGGCGTTCACCGAGCGGCTCGGCGGGGAGGTGCGGCTGGCGGCCCGGCACGGTCACCCGCTCGCCCTCGCCGTGCTCGACCTCGACCTGTTCAAGCTGGTGAACGACACCCACGGCCACACCGCCGGCGACGAGGTGCTGGTCGAGGTCGCCGCCCGCCTCGCCGCCGCGGGCCGGGCCGGGGAGCTCGTGGCGCGGATCGGCGGCGAGGAGTTCGGATGGATCCTCCCCCGCTGCGACGCCGACGGCGCACTCGCCGCCGTGGAGCGCGCGCGGGCCGGGGTCGCGGCCCGGCCCGTCCCGCCGGCCGGCCGCGTGACCCTCTCGGCCGGCATCGCGGTGCTCGGCCCCGGCAGCGGCGAGGATCTCTTCTGGCGGGCGGACGGCGCGCTCTACCAGGCCAAGGCGGCGGGCCGCGACCGGGCGGTGGTGGCCGTCGATCAGGTTCCGGCGCAGCACTCCTCCGGATAGCGTCCGACGAAGCGCGGGCGCGTGCGTCACAGGGGGTGATGACTCCCTCACGCACCACCTCACCCCGTCCGGCCGGCCGCCGGTCCGCCCGATGAGCCGGCGCCCCGCCGACCGCGACCTCGCCGAGGTCCTCGGCGATCGCATCGAGCGCCGCGGCCGTGCCGCCATCGCCCTTCACGCCCACGCGGTCGCGGTGGACGCGAAGGACCCGCTGCACGGCGCCCACCACATGCGCGTGGCCAGCCTCGCCGCCCAGATCGCCGGCGAGCTCGGGTGGCCCTGGCAGCGACGGGCGGCGCTGCACGAGGCCGCCCTGGTCCACGACGTGGGGAAGATCTGGATCCCCGACGAGATCCTCCAGGAGCCCGGCCCGCTCCTGCCCGCCGACTACGACCGGGTCAAGGCCCACGCCACCCTGTCGGCCAGCATGGTCGCGGCCGTGCTCGACGCCGACCAGGCGTCCTGGATCCGCTCGCACCACGAGCGCTGGGACGGCCAGGGCTACCCCGACGGCCTGGCCGGCGAGGACATCCCCGAGGGCGCCCGCATCCTGGCGGTCGCCGATGCGTGGGACGCCATGACCCACACCCGGCTCTACTGCCCCCGCCTCGACGCGGCCGACGCGGCCGACGAGTGCCTGGCCGAGCGTGGCCGGCAGTTCTGGCCGCTGGCGGTGGAGGCGCTCATCACGCTGCTCTTCCGCCCTGAGGAGTCGCGCACCGGATAGCCCGCGGTGCCCCCCGTCAGAGCTTCTCCCAGACTCGGTCGGACGCCCGAGACCCTGACCGGCGCGTGCGCACCGTGCGGGAACGCTAACGTCAGGTGGGTCGCGGGCCGGCCCGGCGGTTGCGTCCTGCCCGCCCGCGCGAAACCCGTCGATGGCCGCCATCTCTCAGGAGGCGCGGGCCGGGGACTCCCGCCCCGGGGGCCGCGCATCGGACCAGGCGCTCGCCCGGCGGGTCTCGCGTGGGGACGACCGGGCGTTCGAGGCGCTCTACGAGCGGCACGCCTCGGCCCTGTACCGCTACTCGCTCTCGATCGTCCGCGATCCGGAGGACGCACGCGAGGCGCTCCAGGGCGCCATGCTGAACGCGCTCCGGGCCATGCGCGCCGGTGAGGTCCCGGTGAACGTGCGCGCCTGGCTCTACCGCGTCACGCACAACGCCAGCGTGAGCGTGCTGCGCGCCGCCCCGCCGCCCTCCGAGGCCATCGAGGACCACGACGAGCCCGGAGACGGCGACGTCTTCGCGACCGTCGCGGCCCGGGAGGACCTCCGGCAGCTGCGGGCCGACCTCGACCAGCTCTCGGTGGCCCAGCGGTCGGCACTGGTCCTGCACGAGGTCGAGGGCATGGACTACCAGACGATCGCCGAGGCGCTTGAGACCGAGCCCACGGCGGTCAAGCACCTGGTCCACGAGGCGCGCAAGAACCTGGTCGACTTCGGTGCCGGCCGCGACATGGCCTGCGAGGGGGTGCGGGACCGCATCGCCGAGGGCGACGCCCGCACGCTGCGCTCCCGCCGGATGTCGGCGCACCTGCGCGCGTGCACCGGGTGCGCGGCGTTCCTCGAGGGGCTGCGGATGGGCCGTCAGCGGCTCGCCGCCGTCTTCCCCTTCCCGCCCTCCATGGCGCAGGAGATCCTGCAGGGGGTCATGCAGCAGGCCGGCGCGGCCGGCGCGGCCGGGGGCGCGGCCGGCGCGGCGGGGGGCGCCCCCCGGGAGGGCGGCTCCGGGGCCGGCGCGGCGGCCGGGTCGAGCGCGTTCGTGGCCGCGGCCACGGCGATGGTGACGCTCGCGGTGGGGGTCAGCGGGCTCGCCCGCGAGGCCGACCGCCCCCCCGGGCTGCCCGAGGGCGATGCGGCGGTGCTCGTGACCGGCGGCGCAGGCGGCCTTCCCGGGACGATCCCGGCGGCCGCGCGGCGCAGCCCGGGGGCGACGCCCGCCCCCGCGGCGGACCGCACCCGCCCGGCGGTCCGGCGCGTCCGCACCGCCGCGGCACGGGTGACCCCCGC
>JALOLS010000149.1 GCA_025455865.1 Thermoleophilia bacterium | reverse complement strand
CCTGTTCCCCGGCTTCATCGCGATCGGGATCGGCCTCGGGTTCTCGTTCGTCCCGGTCTCGATCGCCGCGCTCGCCGGCATCAAGCCGTGGGAGTCGGGCCTGGCCTCCGGGCTCATCAACACCTCCCAGCAGATCGGCGGCGCGCTCGGGGTGGCCATCTTCACCACCGTGGCGACCAGCCATGCCGATGACCTCATCTCCGGCGGCACGGCCCCGCCCCAGGCCTTCACCAGCGGGTATGCGTGGGCGTTCTGGGTCGGGGTGGGCTTCGCGGTGGCCAACCTGCTGGCCACGCTGCTCATCCTGCGCCGGGGCGAGCTCAAGTCCGCCCCGGAGGGCGCCCCGGTCGCGATGTAGCCCGCTCCCCCGCCGACGGGGCCGGCCGGTTTGGCCGCGCCCCGCCGCGGGGACCCCGGAGGTGGTGACGATCAGGAGCCAGGAGCCCGCCCCCGCCCCGCCGCCGCCCGAGCGGGACGAGCCCACCCGCCGGCCCGCCGGGGTCCGGTCGCTGACCGCACGCGACGCCCGGGCCATCGTGGTCCGCTCGGTCCGGGGGACCCTGGCCGACCATGCCACCGACCGCGCGGCGGCCGTGGCCTACTACGGGTTCCTGGCCATCCCGGCGATCCTGCTGCTCACCCTCGGGGTCTTCGGGCTGGTGGCGACCCCCCAGGACGTGGCCTCGCTGATGGACCGCCTCGGGCAGGTGATGCCCCAGGAGGCGGTCACCCTCCTGCAGGACTCGCTCACCCGCATCGTCGAGCGCCAGGGCAGCGGCCTGACGCTCCTCGGCGTCGGCCTGGTGCTCGGGCTGTGGACGGCGAGCGGGGCGATGAACGCGCTCATGCGGGCGCTGAACGGGGTGTACGGGCGCGAGGAGACGCGGGGCTTCGTGCGGCAGCGGCTGGTCGCCCTCGGCCTGCTGGCCTGGACCGGGCTCGCGGCGCTGCTGGTGCTCGGGATGCTCGTGCTCGGGGCCCCGCTCGCCGGCTGGATCGGCGACGCCACCGGCGCCGAGGGGCTGGTCGCCACCCTGTGGTGGACCCTCCAGTGGCCCATCCTCATCATCGGCCTGCTCGTCGCCTTCGCCGGGGTCCTGTACCTGGGGCCCGACGTGGCGCACCCGCGCTGGCGTCTGCTCTCGATCGGCGCCCTGGTCACGGTGGTGATCTGGATCGCCGCGAGCGGCCTGTTCTCGCTCTACGTCGGCATGTTCGGCAGCTACGACGCGACCTGGGGGTCGCTCGCCGCGGTGGTCATCCTGCTCGTGTGGCTCTGGCTCTCGGCCCTCGCCCTCCTGATCGGCGCCGAGGTGAACGCCGAGGTCGAGCGCAGCCGGGAGCTCCGGGAGGGTCAGCCCGCCGAGGAGCGCATCCAGGCCCCGCACCGGGGATCCGGGCGCCCGCCGTCGGCCCCTCAGGCGGTCGGGCGGCCCTCGGACCAGCGGAGCAACCGCACCCGCTCCGGGGCGTAGGGCTCGGTGGTGGCCCCCTCGGTCGGGAGCCCGTCCCCGTGGCCCTCGAAGGCGCCGGCGTGCAGGTCGAAGGTGGTGCCGCCGGGCCGGCCCATCCGCTCCTCGGCCCGGGCGTCGGCGAGCGCCGCCGCGGGGTCCTCCATCACCTCGCGCACCTCGGGCGTCGGCCCCTCGGCGTCCTCGGCCGCCTCGTCCCAGTCGGGCACCAGATGGCCGTAGTGGCGCCCGAGGACCTGCTCGTGGTCGTAGGTGACGGCCTCGTGCTCGGCCAGGGTCGGCGCGGCGTGCAGGTGCTGGCGGTCCCAGGGGGCGATGAGCTCCTCGCCCCGGGGGGTCAGCTCGCGGACCGGCACCACGTGCCGGCGGCGGCCGAACCAGCCGCTTTCGACCTCGGCGTAGTGGGCGGCGCCGGCGCGGTCCACCAGCACCGCGTCGACCTTGCCGAGCTTCGTGCCGTCGGCGCTGCGCACCACCCGGCCGACCAGGTCCGCGGGCGCGTGGGACCCCTCGCTCATCGTGCTCCTCCTTCGTGGGTGCGGATCCTACCCGCGCCGCCCGGGACCCCGCGGCGGCCCGCGGGCGTGGATAGGGTGGCCGCGGCCGGCGAGCGAGGGGGGTGGCGATGGTCGAGGTGCGGGTGGACGTGCGGCACGGCCAGCGGGCCTGGTGGCGCCTCATGCGCCTGCCGGCGGTGCCCGAGCGCGGCGACAACGTGGCCCTGCCCGGCGGCGGGCGCGGGCAGGTCGAGAGCCGGCTCTTCGTGGACGGCGCCCCGGCCCACGTCCGGGTGGAGCCGGTCGGCCCGTTGAGCGAGCGCCTGCGGGCGCTGGAGGAGGCCGGCTGGGCGGTGGATGAGGACCCCGTCCACTACTGAGGGCCGGCGTCCCGTCTAGTCTGGGCGGCGGGACCGGGACGTCGACGGGCGGAGGGGCGTGGGACTGCTGGCGGACGGCCTCCAGGGCGCGGCGATCGAGCACCTGTGGGAGATCCCGCTCATCCTGATCCTCTCCTGGCTCGCCGCCCGCCTGCTCGGGACCTCGCGGTCCTGGATCTCGGTGGTGGTGACCGGCCTCATCGGCTGGATCCTCGGCAACGCCCTGGTCTATGCCCTCTCGGAGGGGGCCCAGAGCAACCCGGGCGACTCGGTCGAGCAGTGGGTGCTCGCGGTGCTGGCCACCATGCTGGTGCAGGTGGCCACCGACCTGGTGGCCCGTCCCGGGGCCGCCTGGCGCCACTCCCGCCACGGCCTGCCCCGGCCGATCCGCGCGACCCGCGACGCGGCGGCGCAGGCGCGGCGCTCGGGCGAGATCCTCGCCATCGCCGCCCGCCACGGCCTCACCCGCGCGGACGTGGACGAGACCGGCGAGGGCGGGATCGGCGTGCGGCTGCGCCTGGCCCTGCAGGACGCGGGCGGCATGTTCGTGAAGCTCGGCCAGGTCATGAGCACGCGGACCGACATCCTCCCCGACCACATCACCGGCCAGCTCGCCCGGCTGCAGGACAACGTGGCCCCGGTCCCGCCGGAGGAGGTGCGCCGGGTGCTCGAGTCGGAGCTCGAGCGCCCCCTCGAGGAGGTGTTCCGCCGCGTGGAGTGGGAGCCGATCGCGGCCGCCTCGATCGGCCAGGTCCACGCCGCGGTGCTCGCCGACGGGCGCGAGGTGGTGGTCAAGGTGCGCCGGCCCGGGATCGCCCGCGACGTGCGGCGGGACCTGCAGGCCCTGGAGCGCATGGGCGGCCTGCTCGAGCGCCGGGCCGCCTGGGCCCGCCAGTACCGGGTCGCCGACCTCGCCGAGGAGTTCGCGCAGGGGCTCCGGCGCGAGCTCGACTTCCGCATCGAGGCCCGCAACGGCCGCGAGCTGGCGGCCAACATGGCCCGCGAGCCGGGCGTGCGGGTGCCGGAGGTGTACGCCGGTCTCTCCTCGGCGGCCGTGCTGGTCCAGGAGCGCCTGGTGGCCCCGAGCGCCCGGCGGGCGGCCGAGGCGGGGATCGACGAGGAGGACCGCCGCCGGGCCGCCGCGCTGCTCCTGCGGGTGTTCCTGCGCCAGCTCCTGGTCGACGGCGTCTACCACGCGGACCCCCACCCCGGGAACGTCTTCGTCTACCCGGGCGGGGACCTCGGCCTGATCGACTTCGGCGCGGTCGGGCGCCTCGGCCCGCTGCAGCTGGCCGCGCTGCGCGACCTGCTGCTCGCGCTCGCCGAGCGCGACCCCCGCGGCCTGCTGCGGGCCTTCACCTCGGTGGTCGACGTCCCCGAGGCGCTGGACGAGCAGGCCCTGCGCCGGGCGCTCTCGGCGTTCGTCGGCCGCCACCTGACCCCCGGGGCCACCCCGAGCGCATCCATGCTCGTCGAGCTCCTGCGGCTGCTCGCCGAGTTCGGGATCGCCGTGCCGGCGGAGCTGTCGACCGCCTTCCGGGGCCTGGTCACCCTCGAGGGCACCCTGCGCCAGCTCGCCCCGGGCTTCAGCCTGATCCACGAGGCGCAGACCATCGCCGTGGAGGTGGTGGGGCCGGCCATCGCCCCGGGCACCACGCTCCAGGACCTCGCCACCGCCGAGCTCATCCGCATGGCCCCCGTCCTGCGCGAGCTGCCCTGGCAGGCCGACCGCCTGCTCGACCAGGCCGCCCGCGGCGATCTGTCGGCGCGCATCCGGGTGCTCTCCCACCAGGACGACGTGCGGGTGCTCTCACGCCTGGTCAACCGGCTGGTGCTCGGCCTGCTCGCCCCCCTGCTCGGCCTGGCCGCGGTCCTGCTCATGCGCACCCCCGGAGGGCCCGTGCTCACCGGCGGGACGCGGCTGTATGAGGTCCTCGGGGGCGTGGGCCTCGCGCTCGCCACCGTGCTCATCCTGCGGGTGGTGAGCGCGGTGCTCAGGGAGGGCGTGACCTAGCGGGCGGGCGTTCCGGTCCCCTCCCGCGCGGCGCTCCGGCCCCGCCCGGCGGGCACCGACTGCGCGACCCGCACCAGGGTGAGGGCCCCGACCACGATGACCGCGCCCAGCATGAGCGCGCCGGCCAGGGTCCCCGGCGCGTCGGTGCCGGACATGATCCCGTGCAGGGCGGCGAACCAGAAGAGCGCGAAGCTCGCGAGGTGGACCTGCCGCCACATCCGCCCGGGCAGTCGCCGGCGAAGGCGGGCGGTCAGGAAGACGGTCACGAGCAGCCAGGTCGCGACCACGCCCAGGGCGATCTCCAGGCCGCCCCGCGCGAAGGGCACGAGCACCTCGCCCACGCGCCACCCGGCGAACGAGTCCAGGAGCAGGGCGGCCATGTGGAGGAGGGTGAAGCCCACGGCAAGGAGCGCCAGGAGCTCATGCCACCCGGCCAGGTCGCGGGCGGGGACGACCCGGCCGGCCAGGCGGGTCGAGAGCAACAGGCCCCAGACCGCGCTCAGGGTGAGCAGGCCCATCGCCACCAGG
>JALOLS010000148.1 GCA_025455865.1 Thermoleophilia bacterium | reverse complement strand
GCCGCCTCGCGGGCCTGGCCGCCGCCGCCCTCGCCCTCGGCGCATCGGCGCCGGCGTCCGCCCTCGTGGTCGCCGAGCGCGCCGCGCCGTCGGTCGACGCGGCGTCGGCCCGTCTCGCCGCCGCGCGGACCCAGATGGAGTCGGCGCCCGAGGGGCCCGCGCGCGTGCGGGCGCGGGCGGCCGTCCGTGCCGCCGCACGGCACAAGGCCGCCGCCGACCTGAAGGACCGCCGCGCCGAGGCCCGCCGCCGGTCCGCGGCGCGGCGGGCCCAGGCGCGCGCCGTCCGCCGCGCGCGGCTCCAGGCCGAGGCCGTGCCGCCGCGCGCGCTCGACGCGCCGCCGCTGGTCGCCGCGCCCCCGCCGCCCGCGGCGTTCGCCTGGACCCCCACCGGCGCGACCCCCGTGGGGCCCTCCGGCGCGCCGACGTTCCTCGCCGGGGCCCCGGCCGCGGCGTACGCCACCACCGGCCTGAGCTACCCCCTGGCCCTCCGCGGCCCGGTCATCGGGACCCCCTACGGCGGCACCCACACCCTCGGCAACTGGCAGAGCGACCGGGCCGTCGACATCGAGATCCCGGTCGGCACCCCCGTGGTGGCCATCGAGGACGGGGTGATCGGCCCGCGCATCGGCGCCCTCGGGAACGCGGGCAGCCGCTTCGCCGGGCTGCGCCTCACCCTCCAGGGCCGCACCGACAGCTACTACTACGCGCACCTCTCGGCCCTGGCGGTCGGCGCCGGGCAGCCGGTCGTGCGCGGCCAGGTCATCGGCTGGTCCGGCGAGGCCAACGGCGTGCCCCACCTGCATCTGGGCCTGGAACGCGGCGACCCGGTGGCCCTCGTGGGCGGCTGACCCCCTCCTACCGGCCCCGCGCCGCGGCGAGCGCCGCCTTGGGCACCTTGCCCGTCGGCTGCCACCGGCGCTTGGACAGGCGCACGGCCAGGCCCTCGTCGGCCAGGCGCTTCCAGACCACGGGGCAGTCCGCGCACCGGGGGGACGAGTCGCAGCAGCGCTTCTTGGTGGTCACGGGCCTGGGCACCGGCGCCGACCCGCTCAGCGCGCCAGCACGGTGACCGAGCCCGCCCGGGTGCGGGCGACGATCACCCGGGGGGCGGTCGGGTCGTCGACCACGCCGTCGATGCGCACATCACCCGCCGTGGTGTCGGCGTCGATGGCGTACCGGCCCCGCGGCACGCGCACCAGGACGTCCCCGGCGTCGGAGCGCGCCTCGATCCGCGCGGGCGCCCGCGCGGCGTCCACCTCGACGTCGCCGGCGTTGGTGCTCGCGACGACGTCGCCCGGGCCCGCGCGGCGCACCGCGACCGCCCCGGCGTCGGACTCGGCGCGGACCGGGCCGGTCACCGCCTGGACGGTCACGGTGCCGGCGTCGGACTCGGCGCGCACGCGGGTGGCCGGCGGCACGGCGACGTCGAGGTCCACCTCGCAGGCGATGAGCCATCCGAAGCCGGGGCAGTCGGCGCGCACCACCAGCGTCGCGCCGTCCTGGCGGTCGCTCACGTCCGGCCCCCAGAGCGCATAGGCCCGGCGGGCCGACACCCGCACCGGGCCCGCCAGCCCGCTCACCACCACATCCCCGGTGTCCACCGCCACGTCGACCGCGGTCACCCCGCGGGGGATCACGATCTCGTCGGTGGCCTCGGTGCGGGCGACCGTGCGCAGGAGCAGCGCCGCGACCCCCGCCGCCAGCAGCATGAGCAGCGCCAGCGAGACGACCTTCCTCACCGGGCGGCGAGCCCCTCCGCCAGCGCGGCGATGAGCGCCACCCCGTAGCCGCTCCCGCGCCCGCCGCGCATGCCGGTGCCCGCGATGTCCAGGTGGCACCAGGGCAGGCCCTCGGTGAAGTCACGCAGGAACCGGGCGGCGTAGACCGCCCCGGCCTGGCGCTTCTTGGCCGCGTTGGAGAGGTCGGCCACGTCGCTCCTGACCAGGGGGTCGTAGCCCGGGTGCAGCGGCATGGGCCAGCACAGGTCGCCGCTCGCCTCGCCGGCGGCGCGCACCCGCTCGGTCCACGCGGCGTCGGATCCGAACAGCCCGGCGTAGACCTCGCCGAGGGCCACGACCATCGCGCCGGTGAGCGTGGCCAGGTCGAGCAGGCGGGTCGCGCCGTTGCGGGCCGCGTAGACCAGCGCGTCGGCCAGGATGAGCCGGCCCTCGGCGTCGGTGTTGACGACCTCGATCGTCCGGCCGTTCATCGCGGTGAGCACGTCGCCGGGCTTCACGGAGCGGCCGCTCGGCATGTTCTCGGTCGCCGGCACGACCGCCAGCACCTCGACGGGCAGCCCCAGGCGGGCGATGAGCGCGGCGCCCTCGATGACCGCGGCGCCGCCGGCCATGTCCATCTTCATCTCCTCCATGCCGCCCGACGGCTTGATGGAGATGCCGCCGCTGTCGAAGGTCACGGCCTTGCCGACCAGGCCGAGCACCTCGCCGGCCCGGGCCCGCTTCGGCCGGGAGCGCATGACGATCATCGCGGGCGGCTCATCCGAGCCCCGGGCCACGCCGAGGAGCGCCCCGGCGCCGAGCGCCTCGAGCTCGGCGGCGCCGAGCACCTGGCACTCGAGCCCCTTGACGCCCTCGCACAGGCCGCGGGCGTGGTCGGCCAGCATCGTCGGGGTCAGGAAGTTGGCCGGGGTGTCGGCGAGGGCGCGGGCGGAGGCGACCGCCGCCGCGAGGGTGCCCGCGCGGGCGAGCTCGGCGGCCTTCACCCCGCCGCCGGCCACCACGACCTTCTCCAGGGCGACCGGGGCGGGCTCGTCATCGGCCCGGGAGCGGAAGCGGTCGAAGCGGTAGGCCCCGGCCCCGGCGCCCTCCACGAACCAGCGCGCCTCCCGGGCGCCGGCGCCCTCGGGCAGCACGAGCGCCGCCCGCCGGGCCCGCAGCGCCCCGGCCCGGCGGGCCACGGCGCGGCCGGCGTCGCGCCAGCCCTCGGCGTCCGGCTCGGCCCCGAGGCCCGCCACCGCGGCACGGGGCGCCGCGAGTGCCCCGGCGGCGTGGAAGACGGTCACCTCGCCGGCCTTGCCGCGCACCTCGCCGTCGGCCACCGCGGCGGCCACCGCGCCGGCGAGGGCGGCGTCGAGGGCGGCGAGCGGGCCCGCCGTCGCGTCCGGGGGCTGCGGGGTCACGACGACCACCAGATCGGCCTTGAGCCGGGTGGGGTCGGCGGCCGTGCTGACGCTGGTCCTCATCGTCGGTCCTCGCGGGGTCGGGGTGCGGACCGGGGCACTCTACGGCGGCCCGGCCGTCCGGCCGGACGGGTGCGGCGGATATACTCCTCCGCCCGAGCAGGAGGTCGCTCACGGTGGGTCGCCCCATCCGCGTGGTCATCGCCAAGCCCGGCCTCGACGGCCACGACCGCGGCGCCAAGATCATCGCCCGGTCGCTGCGGGACGCCGGCATGGAGGTCATCTACACCGGGCTGCACCAGACCCCGGACCAGATCGTGGCCACGGTGGTCCAGGAGGACGCCGACGCGGTCGGCCTCTCGGTCCTCTCCGGCGCCCACATGACCCTGGTCCCCCGGGTCCTCGACGGGCTCAAGGCCGAGGGCGCCGGCGACGTGGTGGTGCTGGTGGGGGGCACGATCCCCCACGACGACGTGCCGGAGCTCAAGCGCATGGGCGTCGCCGAGGTCTACACGCCGGGGGCGCCGGTCGAGGACATGATCGCCTTCCTGCGCTCGGCCGTCCCGGCCGCCTCCTAGCGCGCGGTGCCGGTCGACCTGGAGCGGCGCGGGCCCGTCGGGCTCGTCACCCTGAACCGGCCCGAGGCGCTGAACGCGCTCTCGCCCGAGATGCTCGACCAGCTCGCGGCGCGCCTGGACGAGGTCGAGGCCGATCCCGGGCTGCGGGTGGTGGTGCTCACCGGCGCCGGCAAGGCGTTCTGCGCGGGCGCGGACATCCGCCACATGGGGCAGGCCGGGCCCGTGGAGGCCCGGGCCTTCGCCGCCCTCGGCCACCGCCTGGCCGACCGCATCGCCGGCTTCCCGCATCCGGTCATCTGCGCGGTCAACGGCTATGCGCTGGGCGGGGGGTGTGAGCTCGCGCTCGCCTGCGACATCCGCATCGCCTCGACCGCCGCCCGGATGGGCCAGCCCGAGGTGAACCTGGGGGTGCTCCCCGGTTGGGGCGGCACCCAGCGCCTGGCCCGGGTCACCTCGCCCGGCATGGCCCGCGAGCTGATCTACACCGCCCGGCCGGTCGGGGCCGAGGAGGCCCTGCGGATCGGCCTGGTCAACGCGGTCCACCCGCCGGAGGCGCTGCTGGACGCGGCGCTCGCGATGGCCGGCGAGATCGCCGAGCGCCCGGCCGGGGCGGTCAGCGCGGCGAAGGAGATGCTGAACCTCGCCCTCGGTGCCGACATGCCCGCGGCGCTCGCCCGCGAGCGCGACGCCTTCGCCCTGGCCTTCGCCACCGAGGACCAGAAGGAGGGCATGGCCGCCTTCCTCGAGCGCCGGCCGGCGCGCTTCACCGGGCGGTAGCCCCTCGTTCGGGGGGCGAGGCCGCCCTCCTGGCGTGGTAGCGGTTCTGGCAGGAATCGCCGACACGGGGGAAGGGGGCGGTCATGGGCATCCACCGGGTGGGCGCGGGGGTGGTGGCCCTCGCGGCGCTCGCGGCGGCGCCGGCCGCACTGGCCACGTTTCCCGGGCAGAACGGCGTCATCGCCGCGCAGGGGCTGATCGAAGCCGGCTCCGGGGCATCGACGATCGTGAGCGCCGACACCGGGATCTCCCTGACCGGGACGGACATGGGCCTGATCTTCAACCGGGATCCCGCGTGGAGCCCGGACGGGCGGCGCCTCGCGATGGCGCAGGGGGAGGGCGCCTCTGCGGCACTCGCGGTGTCCGTCGCCAGCCGGGAGCAGGGGGGGCAGCGGACCTTCACGTTCACGACGGTGCCGCTCGGTCGCGCGCTCACGGTCGCGTCGCCCGCCTG
>JALOLS010000061.1 GCA_025455865.1 Thermoleophilia bacterium | reverse complement strand
GAGCGCGCGGTCGGCGACGACGCCCTGGCCCTGCTCGGCGGCATGCACCGCCACGTCGAGGGGCCGGTGGCCGACCTCTGCCCGGTGCGGGTGTTCGCGCTCCCCGGGGCGGTCGGGGTCGCCGGCGAGCTGGACGTGTTCGCGGTGCCCCTGCTCGAGCGCCTGCTCCAGATGACCGCACCCGCCGGCACGCTGGACCTCGGCGGGCTCCGGTTCGTCGACCACCACGGCCTGGCGGCCGTCGCGGCCCACCTGGACCGGCACCCGGGCATGCGCATCGCCCGCCTGAGCCCCGTCGCCCGCCGGCTCGCCGCGTTGACCGGGATCACCCTCCCCGGGGGCTGAGGGGGCGGGTCGGGTGCCTGAGATCAGGGCGGGATCGAGCACGCGTCCCCGGCCGGGAGGGTCACCCGGCCACCGATCGTGCCGACCCGCTGGCGGAACGACCGCCGGGCTTGGCATGCTTCAGGGATGAGCCGCGTTCGCCACCCGTCCCGGGAGGACCTCCTCGACCGCGCCCGGCGGGCCACCCGCCCGCTGACCTTCACGCGCAGCGGCCGGGTGGAGCTCCTGGTCATCGCCGTCGCCTACGCGGCGTATGAGCTGGTGCGCGGGCTGGCCGGGGGGTCGCTGGCCGAGGGGCAGGCGAACGTGGCCCCGATCATCGACATCCAGCGCGCCTTCGGGCTCGACTTCGAGCGCGGCTGGCACGAGGCCGTGGGCGGCGGCTTCGACGCCGAGGTCTGGTCCTGGATCTACCTGTTCGCCCAGGCGGTCGCGTTCCCCCTCATGCTCGCGGTGGTCTGGGCGTTCCGGCGCGAGGCCTACGCCCTGGTGCGCAACGTGCTGCTGGTGGTCTGGGCGAGCGCGCTCGTCGTCTACGCGCTCTTCCCCCTGGCCCCGCCGCGGCTGGCCGGGCTCGGATTCGGGGACACCGTGTCGACCTACGCCGCCGACCTGGACTCCCCGCTGATCCGGGCCTTCTACAACCCGGTCGCGGCCATGCCGTCGCTGCACGTCGCGGTCGCGGTGATGATCGGCTGGTGCCTGTTCAGCCTGGCCCGGCACCCGGCCCTGCGCGCGCTCGGGCTCGTGTGGCCGCCGGTGGTCGCCACCGCGACGATCGTGACCGCCAACCACTGGGTGCTCGACGCCATCGCCGGCCTCGCCCTGGTGCTGGTCGCCGCGGCCCTGGTCCGCCTGGTGAGCCCGCAGCCGGCCTACGAGCCGGCGGTGAGCGAACAGCGCCAGTAGGGCGCGGCCCGCGCCGGCCTCGGCTCAGACCAGGCCGGGGGCGAGGGCCAGCACCGGGACCGGGGCGGCGGACTCCGCGCAGGCGGCCGCCCGGCCGGAGGTCCCCGCGACCCCGAGGGCGATGCCCAGCCGCGGCGAGGCGAAGCAGCCCTCGATGATGAGCGGGAACTGCAGGCCGGTGGCGACCCGCCGGTAGAGGGCGTAGGCCCCCCAGACGTCCCAGACCCCGGCGAGCACGGCCACCCGCCCGCCGCGGCGCCGGAAGACCGCGTCCCAGCCCTCGCGGGTGATCAGGCCGAGCCGCTCCTGCAGGGCGGCGGCCACCGCGTCGCTCGGCATCGTGAGCGGCCCGGGCGCCTCGCCGGCCAGGAGGCACACCACCAGGGACGGGTCCGCGCGCCGATCCATGCCCGCCCATCGGCCGGCCTCCGCGGGACCTGAGCCCGGCGCCGCTCCCGGGCGGACCGACGCTAGACCGGCGCCCCCGGCCCCCAGGGGATGCCGACGAGGTACCAGGCCACGAACAGCAGGATCCAGCCGACGTAGAGCAGGAGCATGTAGGGCAGCATCAGGGCGATGACCGTGCCGATGCCCGCGCGCCGGTCGTAGCGGGCCGCGAAGACCACGATCAGCGGGAAGTAGGCCATGATCGGGGTGACGATGTTGATGGGCGAGTCGGCCACCCGGTAGGCGGCGAGCACCGTCTGCGGCTCCACGCCCAGACGCAGGAACACCGGGATGAAGATCGGCGCGAGCAGCGCCCACTTCGCGATGGCCTGGGGGATGATGATCCCCACCACGATGGTGAGCAGGATGGCCCCGAGGAGCAGCCAGATCGCCCCGATGTCGACCTGCTCGATGAGGTCGCCGATCCGCACGGCGGCCACCTCGGGCATGTTCGAGTAGTTGAAGTAGGCGATGAACTGGGCGATCAGCAGGAAGAGCAGGAGCAGCCCGGCCAGGCTCGCCCACGACTTGGTGACCGCCTCGACGCCCTCGGTCAGCGTGCGCAGGGTGCCCGCGCCCCGCCCGTAGCAGGCCCCCGCGATCAGGAAGAGCAGGGCGATGATCACGATGAGGCTGTCCATGAACGGCGAGGTGCCGATGATCTCGCCGGTCTCCGGGTTGCGCAGCGGCGCGCCGGGCGGGAACGTGAGCAGGCTGATGAAGGCGATGCCGGCCAGCAGGCCGATGCCCGCCCAGCGGAGGCCCCGCCCCTCGTCGCCGGCCGCCGCGCCGGAGGCCACCTCGGCCTGCTCGCCCATCCGCTCGGCCGCCGGGGCGAACGCGGGGTCGTACGGTCCCAGGCGCCGCTCGACGATGCGCGCGGTCACCAGGGCGCAGACCACCGTGATCAGCACGGTCGAGGCGATCCCGAAGTAGAGGTTCGCCGCGATGTCGATCGAGGTGCCCGGATCGACCAGGGCGATCGACTCGTTGGCGATCTCGGTCAGGATCGCGTCGGTCGGGGTGATCAGGAAGTTGACCCCGAAGCCCCCGGCCACCCCGGCGAAGGCGACCGCGATGCCCGCCAGCGGGTGGCGGCCCACGCTCATGAACGCCGCCGCCCCGAGGGGGATCAGCACCAGGTAGCCGGCATCCGAGGCGATGCTCGACAGCACGCCGAGCAGCGCGATGATGAACGTGAGGCTCGCCGCCGGCGCCACCGCGACCAGGCGCCGGATGAGGGCCCCGATCAACCCCGACGCCTCGGCGACCCCCACGCCGATCATCACCACCAGGATGATCCCCATCGCGGTGAACCCGAGGAAGTTGTTCACGAACGAGGTGAACAGGAACCGCACCCCGTCGGCCGTCAGCAGGCCCCGGACCTCGGCGGTCTCGGTCTGCACCTCGTAGTCCTCGGCCGGGGCGGGCTCGGGCGGCAGGACCTGCACCGGGCTCTGCGAGCCGCCGACGTAGGTCTCCTCGACCTGGCCGGGCGGGGGCTTGACCACCTCATACGTCGCGCTCACCCCGGCCCACGAGAGCACCTGCGAGAGCACGATGACCGCCGCGCAGAGCGCGAGGAAGAGCACCGCCGGGTGCGGGACCCGGTTGCCGACCCGCTCGATCAGGTCGAGCGCCCGGGTGAGGACGCCCCCGCCCCCCGCCCCGGCCGGGGCGTCGGTGCTCACGCGCCCCGCGCCGCGCCCGCGTAGCGGCCCAGGAAGTCCGCCTCGGCGATCGTCGCCTTCTCGAACTCGTCCAGCAGCACCCGCTCGTTGGGCCCGTGGATGTTGGCGTAGCCGTCGGTGGTGCCGACCAGGAGCACGTCGGCGTCGGGCACCGCCTGGCTGAGGGCGCTCACCAGCGGGATCGACCCGCCGGAGCCGACCGTGACCACCTCGGCCCCCCACGCGGCCGCCCACGCCTGCCGCGCGGCGGCGTAGGCCGGGCTGGTGGTGCGGGCGGCGAAGCCGCTGCCCACCTCACCGGCGCTCGCGGTGATGCGGATGCCGAACGGCGCCTGCGCCTCGAGGTGGCGGATGACCGCCGCCTGGGCCTCGGCCGGATCCTGGCCGGGGTGCACGCGCACGTTCAGCTTCGCGCGCGCCGCGGGCTGCACGGCGTTGACCGCCTCGGCCACCGAGGGCACGTCCATCCCGGTCACGGTGATCGCCGGGCCCGACCACACCCGCGACCCCAGGCCGCCGGTCCCGATGAGCGGCGTGCCCTCGGCGATCTCGGCGAGCGCCCGGAACTCGGCCTCATCGCCCTCCCCGGGCCCCCACTCCTCCCGGCGCAGGCCGGCCACCGCGACGTCGCCCCGGTCGTCGTGCAGCGTCGCGAGGGCGCGAAGGAGCGCGAGCAGGGCGTCCGGCGCGGCCCCGCCGTACTGGCCGCTGTGCTTGGCCGACGCCAGGGTGCGGACCTCGACCAGCACGGTGGCCATCCCGCGCAGGGCCACGGTGAGCGTCGGCAGCCCGGGACGCACGCTGCCCATGTCGCCGATGATCAGGCAGTCGGCCCGGAAGAGGTCGGGGTTGGTGGGCGGGTAGGTGGTGAACGCCCCGCCGCCCACCTCCTCCTGGCCCTCGATGACGACCTTGACCCCCACCGGCGGCCGGCCCTCCCAGGCCCGCAGCGCCCCGACGTGGGCGAGGATGTTGCTCTTGGTGTCGGCCGCGCCGCGGGCGTACACCGCCCCGCCGCGCTCGGTCGGCTCGAACGGCGGGGAGTCCCACAGCGACTCATCCCCCGCCGGCACCACGTCGTAGTGGCTGTACAGGAGCACGGTGGGCGCCCCCGGCGGCGCCGGGATCTCGCCCATCACGATGGGCGCGGTGTCCGGGAGCTCGAGGCTCCAGGTGCGCACCCCGGCGCCGGCGAACAGGGCGGCGACCATGTCGTGCGCCTCCCGCAGGGGCGCCTGGGGGCGCCCGGGGCCGGACACCGACGGGATGCGGACCAGGGCGTCGAGGTCCCGCCGGAGCTCCGGCATGAGCGCGCGGACCCGCGCGGCGACGTCGTTCCCGCTCACCCATCCGCTCCCTTCGTCACCGTCGGCGTTCGCGGGGCATCCCACAGGACGCGCCGGCGGTTGGCAACCGGGCGTCCGTCACCTCCTCCGGGGCGGTCGCCGGCATCAGGTGGCGTCGGGCGCCGGCGTCCCCGGGACCGGCCGGGCCGGGGCGCCCAGGTCCACGTCGTGCCCGGTCAGCGTCTCCGGCGCCGGCAGCGACGGCTCCACCCGCAGGATGCGGGCGGCCCAGACCGGCAGCCACCAGTTCCAGCGCCCGAGGACGGCCACGAACGCCGGCAGGAGCGCGCCGCGGATGATCGTGGCGTCGAGGATGATCCCGACCGCGAGCGCGGTGGCGAACACCTTGACGTCGGTCTCCGGCCCCGAGGCCAGGGCGATGAAGGCCCCGAACAGGATGAGCGAGCCGGCGGTCACCAGCCGCCCGGTGCGCGCGATCCCGAGCACCACCGCCCGGTCGGTGGAGGGCACCCGGTCGTACTCCTCCCGCATCCGGCTGAGGATGAAGACCTCGTAGTCCATCGACAGGCCGTACAGGAACGCGAAGACCATGAGGGGGATCCAGACCGTGAGCGCGCCGGTCGGCTCGATGCCGAAGATGAGCCCCGATCCGTTGCCCTGCTGCCAGAAGAACACCAGGAAGCCCCACACGGCGAGGATCGACATGATGTTGAAGAGGACCGCCTTGAGCGGCAGGATCAGCGATCGCAGGCTCCGCGCGAGCAGGATGTAGGTGACGATGAGAATCGCCAGCAGCACCCAGATGAAGTTGCCGTAGACCGCCTCGTTGAAGTCGGCGTTGCCGGCGATCGATCCGCCCACCAGCACCTGCTCGCCGGGCACCGCCGCCACCGCGTCGCGCAGGTCGTCGAGCGTCTGCCCCGGGGTCTCGGCGTCTGAGAAGGCGTTGACGACGGCCAGGTCGCCCTGCCGCCACTCGGGCCCGTCGGGGGCCACCGCCCCCCTGTCGAGCGCCTCGCGTGCCGGGCCGCTCGCCGAGAGCGCCTCGGCGCGGGGCACCCCGGTGGTGAAGTTGATGACCGGCCCCATGAAGACGAGCAGGATCGCGAAGGCGGCCCCGCCCACCAGCCAGCGGTGGCGCACCACGAACCGCCCCCACGGCACCCAGCCGTCCTGGGTGCTCTGGGTGCGCCGCTTGAACCCGATGCGGTCCAGCGCCGGCCCCCAGGCGTCGAGCATCGCCGGGAGCAGGGTCACCGCCACCAGGGTGCTGACCAGCGGGATCAGCATGCCCCCGTAGCCGATGCTGCGCAGGAACGGCACCGGCAGCGCGACCAGCGCGAGCAGGCCGATGGCCACCGCGATGCCGCTGAAGATGACCGCGCGCCCGGCGTGCTCCATCGACTCGATGACCGCCTCGCGGTTGGTCCGCCCGGCCCCGCGCTCCTCGCGCCAGCGCATGACGATGAGCAGCGAGTAGTCGATGGCCACGCCCAGGCCGATCAGCGTCGTGGGGATGGCCACCGCCGCCATGAGCAGCGGCACCAGGGCCATGAGCGACCCGAACACCACCCCCAGCACGATCAGCGCGAACAGGCCGCCGATCAGCACCTCGATGAGCACGTTGGGGCCCTCCGACGCGCCGCTGCCGGCGGCCAGGGCCTCGATGCCGGTCACCTTCACCGGCGCGCCGGCCACCTGCACGCGCGCCGCCGCCGCCCGGGCCTGCTCGAGCGCCGGACCGGCGGCGTCGAACGCCGTCGCGGCGGGCGGGTACCAGACCACCCCGAAGGTGGTGCGCCCGTCGCGCCCGACGAACAGGTCGTCACCGGTGGTGGCCAGGTTGGCGGCCCGCGAGCCCGGGATGGCCTGGGTCACCGCGCCGAACGCCTGCCCCACCTCCCGGCGCACCGCCGGGTCGCGCAGCGAGCGGCCCTCGGGCACCTGGGCCACCAGGACGATCGGCCCCTCCACCCGGGTCCCGCCGTTGCCGAACCGCTCGAAGATGAGCTGGTTGGCCTCGGTGGAGTCCCGGCCGGGCAGGCTGAACTCCGACGAGAGCGCGTCGGAGGCGGGCTGGACGGCGGCGAACGCCACCACGGCGATCACCGCCCACACCGCGGCGACGATCTTCTTGTGGGTGACGATCCAGCGGGCGAACGGGCGCACGGAGATCCTTCCGACGAGGTGGGGGCTGCTCGGACGGGCGGAGTGGGGGCGTCAGACCGTGAGCGCGATCTTCCCACGCGCGCGCCCCGACTCAAGGCGCCGCATGGCGTCCCGGGCATGGTCCAGCGCAAAGGTGCGATCGAGGACCGGGACCACCGACCCGGCGGCGGCGAGCGCGGCCAGCCGCTCCAGATCCTGGCCGCGCTCGCGCGAGACCAGCACGGTCAGCCGCTGCCGGGTGAGCGGCGAGCGGAGCGCCGCCCGGAACCCGCGGCCGAAGCCGCCGGTCCAGCGTCCCCCGCCCTCGCCGCCGACCACCACCAGCGTGCCCCGCGGCGCGAGGGCGTCCCGCAGCCGCGCGACCGGGCGGCGGCCGGCGATGTCGATGATGAGGTCGTAGGGGCCGCCCGCGGTGACGTCCTCGCGGGCGTAGTCCAGGCAGCGCACGGCACCGAGGCCCGCGACGAGGTCGGCCTTGTCCGCGCTGCACATGCCGGTGACCTCGCCGCCGAACGCGCGGGCGATCTGGACCGCGTAGGTCCCGACGCCGCCCGAGGCCCCGATGACCAGCACCCGCTGCCCCGGGGCGATCCGCCCGGCGTCCACCACCGCCTGCAGGGCGGTCACCCCGGAGATGCCGAGCACCGCGGCCGCCTCCCACGCCAGGCCGGCGGGGCGGCGGACCAGGCGGTCGCGCGGGGCGAGGGCGTACTCGGCGAACGTGCCCGAGCACATGCCCACGACCTCGTCGCCCGGACGCAGGTCGTCCACCCCCGGCCCGGTCCGGGCCACCACCCCGGCCACGTCGCGGCCGGGGATGCGCACGCGGGGACCCCGCAGGCCGAGCGACGGGCGCGCCAGGTACGGCAGCCCGGTCATCAGGTGCCAGGTCCCCCGGTCGATGCCGGCCGCGCGCACCGCGACCAGCACCTCGCCCTCCCCCGGGACCGGGCGGGGCACGGTCGCCGGCCGCCAGCGCTCCGGGCCGCCGTAGCGGTCCTGCACGATCGCCCGCATGTCCGCCGGTCCGCCCATCGACCCTCCGCTCATGATCTCTGTACTAAGTACGGCATACAAAGTACGGTAGGGTCCCGGGAGGAGGAGGTCAACCCCGACGCCTGAGGAGATCGTGGCCGAGCGGACCCCGCTCACCCGGGACCGGCTGCTCCGGTCCGCCGTCCGGCTCGCCGACCGCGAGGGCATCGGCGCGCTGACCATCCGCTCGCTGGCCCGCGACCTCGGGGTCACGCCGATGGCCCTCTACCACCACGTGCACGGCAAGGAGGAGATCCTCGACGGCATCGTCGACCTGGTCTTCGCCGAGATCGCCCTGCCCGAGCCGGGCGAGCCCTGGCCTGCGGCCATGCGGCGCCGGGCGGCGTCCGCCCGCCGGGCCCTGGCCCGGCATCCGTGGGCGGTGGTCCTGATGGAGTCGCGCACCGCGCCCGGCCCCGCGACCATGCGCCACCACGAGGCGGTGCTCGCCTCGCTGCGCGCCGGCGGCTTCTCCGTCCCGGCGGCCGCCACCGCCGCCGCGGTGCTCGACGCCTTCGTCTACGGCTTCGCCGTCCAGGAGGCGGCGCTGCCCTTCGACGGCACGCCCACCCCCGAGGTGATCGAGGGCTTCCGGGTCCACGTCGACCCGCAGGCGTACCCGTACATGGCCGAGATGCTCACCGGGCACGTGGCGCAGCCGGGGTATGACTTCGGCGCGGAGTTCGAGCGGGGGCTCGACCTGATCCTGGGCGCCCTGGCGCCGTGAGCCCGGCGGCGCCGGGTAGGATCAGGCGGCTTCGAGCGGCCTGGGGGTGCCCGGTGGGGAACGTGAGCGAGCCGGACCGCCTGGAGGCGGTCATCCTGGACATGGACGGGGTGGTCACCGACACCGCGGGCGTCCACGCGCGGGCCTGGACGCGGCTGTTCGACGAGTTCCTGCGGGCGCGGAGCGCCCGCGACGGGACGCCGTTCATCCCGTTCGACCCCGTGCGCGACTACCTGGACTTCGTGGACGGCAAGCCCCGATACGCCGGCGCCCGGAGCTTCCTGGAGTCCCGGGGCATCGACCTGCCCGAGGGTGGCGTGGACGACGGGCCGGACGCGCCGACCGTGCGCGGCCTGGGCAACCGGAAGGACGCCTACTTCGACGAGCTCCTGCGGACCGACGGGGTGGCGCGGTTCGAGGACACCGTCCGGCGCCTGGGCGAGCTGCGGGCCGCCGGGGCGCGCACGGCGCTGGTCACCTCCTCCAAGCACGGCGCGGAGATCGTCGAGCTCACCGGCCTGGGCGACCTGTTCGACGTGCGCCTGGACGGCAACGACATCGAGGCCCTCGGGCTGCGGGGCAAGCCCGACCCCGACCTGTTCGTGGAGGCCGCCCGGCGCCTGGGGGTCGCGCCCGCCCGCGCGGCGGTGGTCGAGGATGCGGTGTCCGGCGTGGAGGCGGGCCGCGCCGGCGGCTTCGGCCTGGTGATCGGCGTCAACCGGGGCGCCAACCGCGAGGCCCTGGAGCGCGGGGGCGCCGACCGGGTGGTCGACGACCTGGGCGCGCTCTCCGCCGATGAGATCCTGACCCCGGCGCGGGCCGAGATCCCCTCGGCCCTGGAGCGGCTGCCCGAGCTCGCGGCGCGCCTGGCCGCCGGCCGCGCCGCGGTGTTCCTGGACTACGACGGGACGCTGACCCCGATCGTCGCCCGCCCGGAGCTCGCGGTCCTCGCCCCGGCCTCGCGGGAGGCGCTCCGGCGCCTGGCCGAGGTGGCGACCGTCGCGGTGGTCAGCGGGCGGGCCCTCGCGTCGGTGCGCGAGCTGGTGGGGCTGCCCGACCTGGTCTACGCCGGCAACCACGGGTTCGAGATCGCCGGCCCCGACGGCACGGCGCTCGAGCGCGAGGTGGGCCGCGAGTTCATCGAGGAGGTCGCCGCGGCCCGCGCGGCGCTCGAGCCGGTCGTGGGGGCGATCCCGGGGGCGTGGGTGGAGGACAAGACCCATTCGCTCTCGGTCCACTACCGCCAGACCCCCGACGAGCGGGCCGGGGAGGTCGAGGCGGCGGTCGACGCGGCGCTGGCCGGCCGGCCGCGGCTGCGCAAGCACTACGGCAAGAAGGTGCTCGAGGTGCGGCCCCGCATCGAGTGGGACAAGGGCCGCGCGGTGCTCTGGCTGCTGGAGGCCCTGGGCCTGGACGGGCCCGGGGTGGTCCCGGTGTACGTGGGCGACGACGTGACCGACGAGGACGCCTTCCGGGCGCTCCCGGCCGGCGGGGTCGGCGTGCTGGTGTCGGAGGTGCCGCGCCCGACGGCGGCCGGCTACCGGGTGGACGACCCGGCCGGCGTGCGCGACCTGCTGCTCGGGCTGGCCGGGCGCCTGCCCGGAGGAGGACGGTGAGCCCCGAGCCCCTCCCGCCGCCCTCCGACCCGGGCTGGCTGCTCACCTACGACGGGTTCGACGCCGGCGAGGAGCCCCTGCGCGAGGCCCTCTGCGCGCTCGGCAACGGCGTGTTCGTGACCCGTGGCGCGGCCGAGGAGTCCTCCGCGGGCGGCTCCCACTACCCCGGCACCTACCTCGCCGGGGGCTACAACCGCCTGGTCACGCGGCTGGCCGGCCGCGACATCGTGCAGGAGGACCTGGTCAACCTGCCCAACTGGCTGCCGCTGGACTTCCGCCCCGAGGGGGGCGAGTGGCTGGACCTGGGCGCGCAGGAGGTGCTCGAGTACCGCCAGGTGCTCGACATGGGCCTGGGCCTGCTCACCCGGGAGGTGGTGGTCCGCGACGCCCGGGGCCGGGAGACCGAGGTCGTCAGCCGGCGCATCGTGCACATGGGCGAGCCGCACCTGGCCGCGATCTCCTACGCGATCACCCCGCGCAACTGGTCGGGACGCATCGAGGTGCGCTCGGGGCTGGACGGGTCGGTGACCAACGCGGGCGTCGCGCGCTACCGCGACCTGGCCTCCACCCACCTGGAGACCGTCGCGATGGGCGACGCGGGCGGCACGGGCATCTGGCTGCTGGTCCGCACCACCCAGTCGCGCCTGGAGATCGCGATGTCGGCCTGCACGCGGGTGTGGGACGGCGAGCGCGAGGTCGACGCCCGCCGCGGGGTCGAGCAGGCCGAGAAGGCGATCACCGCGACGCTCTCCTTCGGGGTCACCCGGGGCCGCACGCGCACCGTCGAGAAGATCGTGGCGCTCTACACCTCCCGGGACGGGGGGATCAGCGAGGCGGCGCTGGAGGCCCGGGAGGCGCTCGCGCGCTGCGGGCGCTTCGCCACGCTGGTGCGCTCCCACGCGGCGGCGTGGCGGGCGCTGTGGGGCCGATCGGACGTCGAGATCAGCCCGACCAACGACGAGCAGCGCATCCTGCGCCTGCACATCTTCCACATGCTCCAGACCACCAGCCTGAACAAGATCGGGCTCGACGTGAGCGTGCCCGCGCGCGGCTGGCACGGCGAGGCCTACCGGGGCCACATCTTCTGGGACGAGCTCTTCGTCTTCCCCTTCTACAACCTGCGCTTCCCGATGATCACCCGGTCGCTGCTGCTGTACCGCTACCGCCGGCTGAACCGGGCGCGGTGGGCCGCGCGGCGGGAGGGCTACCGCGGGGCGATGTTCCCCTGGCAGAGCGCGAGCAACGGGCAGGAGGAGACCCAGGAGGTCCACCTGAACCCGCGCGACGGCACCTGGGGACCGGACCTCAGCCGGCGCCAGCGCCACGTGAACGTGGCCATCGCCCACAACATCTGGCAGTACTACGTGGTCACCGGCGACCGCGAGTTCATGTCCCACTGGGGCGCCGAGATGCTGCTGGAGATCGCCCGGTTCCTCGACTCCCTCGCGACGTTCTCGGAGATCTCCGGCCGGTATGAGATCCACGGCGTCATGGGGCCGGACGAGTACTCGGAGAAGTACCCCGGCTCGGAGGAGCCGGGCCTGCGGAACAACACCTACACCAACGTCATGGCGGTGTGGGTGCTGGAGCGGGCCCTGGAGCTGCTGGAGACGCTGCCGCCCCGGCGGGTGCGCGAGCTCGCGGAGCGCATCGGCCTCGGCCCCCAGGAGCCCGAGCGCTGGCGCGACGTGACCCGGCGCATGCTGGTGCCCTTCCACGCCGACGGGGTCATCAGCCAGTTCGAGGGCTATGAGGGCCTGCTGGAGTTCGACTGGGTCGGCTACCGGCAGAAGCACGGCGACATCAACCGCCTGGACCGCATCCTGAAGGCGGAGGGCGACTCGCCCGACCGCTACCGCATGAGCAAGCAGGCCGACGTGCTCATGCTCTACTACCTGCTCCCGGAGCGCGAGGTGCGCCGCATCATCGAGCAGCTCGGGTACCCGTACCCCGACGACACGCTGCGCCGGGCCGTCGACTTCTACCTGCCGCGCACCAGCCACGGCTCGACGCTCTCCTACGTGGTGCACGCATCGGTCATGGACCGGATCGAGCGCGACGTGGCCTGGGAGATGTTCAAGGAGGCCCTGCTCTCGGACGTCGACGACCGCCAGGGGGGCACCACGCCGGAGGGCATCCACCTGGGGGCGATGGGCGGCACGGTGGACATCGTCTCCCGCCACTACGCGGGCATCGACACGACCGGCCGGACGCTGGCCTTCTGGCCGCGGCTGCCCGCGGCGCTCGACCGGGTGGCGCTGCGGATGCGCCATCGCGGCCAGTGGTTCGGGGTCGAGGTGACGCGCGACCGGTTCCGGCTGGAGCTCGAGCCCGGCGGCTGGCCCGCGGAGGTCGAGGTGCTCGGCCGGCCGGTCGCACTCGCCCCCGGCGAGGTGTTCGAGGCGGCCCTCGCCGACCCGGATCCTTCGTGATCCTCCGTTCCCGACACTACCCTTCCCCATCGTGACCTCCCGCATCGCCCTCCCCCTCCTGGGGCTGCTCGTCCTGGCCCCCGCCGCGCTCGCCGCCCCCGCGGCGGCGCCCCCCGAGCAGGCGGTCCCGCAGCGGGTGCTCGACATCATCGGGGCGCCGCAGTACGCCGGCGCCACCTGGGGCCTGCGGGCGGTCGACGTCGAGAGCGGGCGCACCGTGATGAGCCTCGGCCCCGACGCGCCGTTCTTCACCGGGTCGGTGCGCAAGCTCTTCTCGGTGGCCGTCGCGCTCGACACGCTGGGCCCCGGCCACCGCTTCACGACCCCGGTCCACCGGCGCGGCCCGCTCCGGGGCGGGGTGCTCGACGGCGACCTCGTCCTGGTCGCGAGCGGCGACCTCACCCTCGGGGGACGCACCACCCGCACCGGCAGGGTGGCCTACACCGCGCTCGACCACGTCGACGCCGACGGCCTGGGGGCGGCCGCCCTGACCGGCCCCGACCCGCTCGCCGGCATCCGGTCGCTGGCCCGCGGGGTCGCCCGCTCCGGGGTGCGGCGGGTCACCGGCGACGTGGTGGTCGACGACCGCCTGTGGCGGCCCTTCCGGGTCCCCAACGGGAACGTGCTGATCACCCCGATCGTGGTGAACGACAACCTGGTCGACGTCACCGTGACGCCCACGCGCCCGGGTCGCCCCGCGCGGGTGGACTGGCGGCCGCGATCGGCCGCCTTCACCGTGCGGGCCGACGTGCGGACCGGGCCGCGCGGCTCCGAGGAGCGGGTCGAGCTGGTGACCGCGCCCGACGGCCGCAGCGGCGTGGTCCGCGGCGTGATCCCGGCCGGGTACACCCCCCCGCTCGCCGGGGCCACCCGGTTCGTGCGCACGTTCACCATCGCCGACCCGCCGGCGTACGCGCGCACCGTGCTGATCGAGGCCCTGCGGCGCGAGGGCGTGCGGGTCGACGCCCCGGCGACCGGCCGCAACCCGGCCGGGCGGCTGCCGCGCTCCCGGGCCTATCCGCGGGGCACCCGGGTGGCCCGCTACGTGTCGCCCCCGTACTCGGAGTACGCCAGGCTCATCCTCAAGGTGAGCCACAACCTCGGGGCCAACCTCTCGCTGATGTACGGGGGGCTCGCCCGGGGGGCGCGCACCCGCGACGCCGCCCTGCGGAGCGAGCGCCAGGTGCTGGTGCGCCGCTTCGGGGTCCCGGCGGACGGCTTCTCGTTCCCCACCAACGGCAGCGGGAGCCCCGACAGCCGCGCCACCGCCGGCGCGCTGGTGAGCCTGCTCACCGCGATGAGCCGCCGGCCCGAGTTCGGCGCCTACCGGGCCGGCCTGCCGGTGCTCGGGGTCGACGGGTCGCTGGCCTCGGTGGGCCGCCGGCCGCCCAACCCGGTCATCGCGCGGTCGTTCGGCCGCGTGCGGGCCAAGACCGGGACGACGTTCTCAGGCGACGTCCTGCGGGCCAAGAACCTGGCCGGCTACATCGACGCGGCGAGCGGCCGGCGCCTGGCCTACGTGCTCTACGCCAACGACATCTCGCCCATCCGCTCCATCCAGGACATCGTGCGGGTCATCGCCGACCAGGGCGAGATCTCCGCCCTGGTCCAGCAGTCGGGCTAGCCCGGGCCCTACCGGTCCGGGGGGGGCGGCGGGGGCTGCGGCGTCGCAGGCGGGACCGGCGGCGGCGGCGCCGCGGGCGGCGCGGCGACCGGGGGCAGCAGCGTGCCGACCTTCGCGGCGACCAGGCGGGCGCCCCGGACCTCGATCGAGGTGCTCGCGCCGATCCGCCGGCAGGCGAGCACCGCGCGGCCGCCGCTCGGCAGGCTCGCGGCGGTGACCACCGCGATGGCGCCGGCGTCGTCCCAGACCTGCGGCACGCCGGTGGCCTCCCCGGCCAGGCCGGCCTCCACGCCCGAGGAGGCCGTGCCGGCGGTGAGCGTGCACGCGGCCCGCCCCGAGAGCGTCGAGCGGTTGTTGCCGGTCCCGGTGGCCACCAGCAGGTACTGGCCCGCCGGGAGGTCCAAGGCGGCGATCTCGGTCGCGCTCGCCCCGATCTCCGCCCGGTCGGCGGAGGCGGTCGCGAGCACCTCACTCACCCCCGCCGGCCCCTGGGCCCCGGGCGCCCCGGCGCTCCCGCCGGCCCCCGGCGCGCCGGCCGCGCCCGGGACCCCGGCCGGTCCCTGGGTGCCCCGCGCGCCGCGCAGGGGGCGCCGCCGCTCGAGCACCCGCACGCGGCGCTGGAGCGCGGTGACCTGACGGGCGAGCTGGGCGGTCGACGGCGTGCGGGCCGCCTCCTCGCGCCCGTCGCCGGCGAGCGCCGGCACCACCACCACCGCCGCGCCGGCCACCGCGACCAGCGCGGTGGGCACGGCCCACCGGGCCACCCCGTCCGGGATCCCCGCCATCGTCGCCCCCCCTGGTCGCCTCGGCCGAGACCGGCAGCCTCGCGACCCGGGGGGCCGGCGTCAAGCCTCGGCGTCCCCGCCCTCCGGCCCGGCCGCGGGGACGGCCGAGAGCACCCCGTCGTCGATGTGCAGCGTGCGGTCGGCCCAGCGGGTCATGCGGGTGTCGTGGGTGACGATGACCGCCGCGGTGCCGCGGCCCTTGACCTCGGTGCGGATGAGCTCCATCACCTGGGTGCCGGTGCGGGTGTCGAGCGCCGAGGTCGGCTCGTCCACCAGCACCAGGCGCGGCTCGTTCATGAGCGCGCGGCCGATGGCGACCCGCTGGCGCTCGCCGCCCGAGAGCTGCCCGGGCAGGTTGCCGGCACGGTGGGCCAGGCCGAGCTCCTCCAGCAGGCGGTCGGCCCGCGCGCGCGACTCGGGGCCCTTGCGCCGGCCGCCGATCTCGTCCACCACCAGCAGGTTCTCCCGGGCGGTCAGGAACGGCACCAGGTTGACCGCCTGGAAGACGAAGCCGACCTGCTCCCGGCGGAAGCGGGTGAGCTCACCCGGCGTCGCGCCCGAGATGTCGCGCCCGCCCACCAGCACCCGGCCGGCGGTGGCCGCGAGCAGGCCGCCGGCGATCGAGAGCAGCGTGGTCTTGCCCGATCCGGAGGGCCCGAGCAGCGCGACGATCTCGTCCTCGCCGACCTGCAGGGTGGCGTGGGACAGGGCGACCACCTCGCCCTCCCCGGCGCGGTAGACCTTGCGGACGTCCTCGAGGTCCAGCGCGGCGCTCATGTGGCACTCCCGATCGCGGTGGCGGGGTCGATGCGGACCACCCGGCGAAGCGACACGATGCTGCCGACGAGCGCGGCGGCGAGCATGCCGAGGGCGGTGATGCCCGCGCGGGCGGGCTCGAGCTGAAGGGGGACCTCGGGCGGGACGGCCAGCGCGAGCAGCACCGCGAGCGCCGTGCCCAGGGCGACGGCGACCGCGGTGACCACCACCGCCTGCGCCACCACGCCGGCGAAGAGCTGGCGCGATGAGGCGCCGATGGCCTTGAGCACGCCGTACAGGCCGGTGCGCTCCAGGGTGAGCAGGACGAAGAACAGCCCCACGACCAGCACCGCGACCAGGAGGGTGGCCCCGATGATCCCGGTGAACACGCGGTTCTGCTGGGCCGTGCCGGGCAGGGAGAAGACCGCCTCGTCCAGGGTGAGCGCACTGGTGCGCCCGCCGGTGCCCGCCTCGATGGCCCGGGCGAGGTCGGCCGGGTCACCCTCCCCGCGCACGGCGAGCACCTGGAACACCCCGGGCGCCACGGCGGCGTCGGGCCGCGAGAGCGACTGCACGCGCCGCCAGGTCTCAGGCGCCACCCAGAGCGTGCCCTGCAGCAGGTAGCTGGTGTCCTCCACCCAGCCGCGCACCCGGATGGGCACCTCGGCCGGCCCCATCAGCAGCGTCTGCCCCACCCGCACGCCGTCGGCCTCGAGGCGCCGGTCGGCCCACGCCTCGCCGGGCGGCGGGGTGGGCGGCACCCCCTCGGGGGCGAGCTGGTACCCGGCCACCGCGGCGTCGGCGGGCTCCTCCTCGCCGGGCACGCGGGCGGCCACCAGGGCCAGGCCGAGGCCGCCGGTCTCCTCCACCCCCGGGACCCGCTCGACCTCCTGCCGCAGCTCCGGGCCGATGCGGCTGCGCAGGAACGAGTCGCGCGAGAACGCCGAGTAGACCAGCACGTCGGCGTCCTGGGCGCGGATGGCGCCGGTCGAGCCCAGGAACAGGCCGTCCAGCAGCCCGCCCAGGAACACCAGCAGCGTGGTGATGAGCGTGAGCACCCCCGTCGCCACCCCGAAGCGGCCCGGCCGGCGCCGGAGCTCACGCAGGGCCACCCTCACGCGCTCACCCCGGCCCCGGTGGTGGCACGGATGGGGTCGATGGCCAGGATGCGCCGCACCGCGGCCAGGGCGGTGAGCAGCGAGAGGACGACGACGATGACGAGCGTGACCACCACCGTGCGCGCCGACAGGTCGACCCCCACGGATGCCCCGGTGGCCCCGAGCAGCGCGTCGGCGGCCACCAGCAGGACCACCGCGAGCGCCGCCCCGGCGGCGAGCACGCCGCCCACCTGCACCAGCAGGGCGCGCACCAGCACCGACGCCGGCGCCCCGATGGCCCTGAGCAGCGTGAGCGCCCCGGCCTTCTGGAGCGTGACGATGATGAAGAAGAGGCCGGTGACCAGCGGGATGGCGATGTAGAACAGCAGGTTGACCACGGTGAACGACTGCTGCACCGCGCTCACCCCCGGCGCCTCGTCGGCCGCCTGCTGCCGGGTGAGGGCCTCGACGCCCTCGACCTCGTCGTCGATGCGGGCCGCGAGCGCGGCGGGGTCGACCCCGGCCTCGGGGCGCACCGCGATCGCCGACGGGTTCACCGCCCGCGCGTCCGGGTTGCGGATGCGCCGGGCCGCCTCGTAGGTCGGGAAGGTGGTGAACAGCGTCGGGGACACCGAGTAGTTGATGTCCCGGGCGCGGCCGACGATCCGGATGGGCGCTCCGCCCGGCTCCACCCGCACGACGTCGCCCACGTCGAAGCCGTCGCCGCGGTCGCGGTCGGATGCCACCGCCTCGCCGTCGGCCTCGGGCAGGCGGCCGGCCACCAGCGTGGCCGGCAGGCCCGGTCCCCCCGCGTCCACGCCGATCAGCACCGCGTCGACCAGGGCCCCGCCCGCGCGCATGGTGAAGGTGCCCTCTCCGAGCGGCCCCGACTCGGCCACCCCGGGCACCCGGGCGACCGCCGCCGCCTGCGCCGGGGTGATCTGGCTGCCCTCCAGGTTGCGCCGGGCGTCGGCCCCGTAGACCAGCACCGGGGCGTCCTGGTTGCGCACCGCGCCGACGAACTGGGTGACCAGGTCGTCGGTCAGCCCCTGGACGAAGAGCACCAGGAAGATGAGCAGGCCGACCGCGCCGGCCAGCAGGCCGAAGCGCAGCCGGGCCCGGCGGACCTCTCTCCAGGCGAGCGTCACCGGGGCCGGGTCGCCGCGAAGTCGGCGGCGAACCGGTCGGCCAGGCGGCGGACCGCGCGCGGTGCGCGGATGACCAGGCCGACCTCCCGGTTCGCGGTCGCAGAGTCGGGCGAGAGGCTGATCGACCCGAGGTAGGCCGCCCGGCCGTCGGCGACCATGCTGCGGGCGTGCATGTAGGGGCGCGCCGCGGACTCGGGGCGGCGGGTCACGTGGACGCGCACCCCGGCCCCGGCCAGCGCCCGCAGGGAGGCGCCCTGCAGGCGCTGCACCGCGGCGCTCCCGCCGTTGACCTGCAGCGGGCTGATGAGGCGCACCCGCACCCCCCGGGTGACCGCGGCGGCCAGCTCGCCCTCGAGCGTCGGGTTGCCCAGGAGCTCGGTGGTCACGTCCAGGGTGCGCCGGGCGCGCTGGACGAACGCGACCAGGCGGCTGGTGGCGGTGACCGGCCCCACCATCAGGTCGGGCGCGGCGAGCGGCGGCGTGGGGTTGAAGGCCGGCACCGGGCGCACCCCCGGCGGGCGCGAGAACCGCCAGTCACCCTCGAACAGGCGCCCGAGGTCGCGCACCACCGCCCGCTGGTCGGTCACGTAGGCGTAGTCGCGGTAGCGGGCGAACGTCTTGGAGTCCAGGCAGGCCGAGCCGACCACCGCCCGCCGGCCGTCGATCAGGATGACCTTCGGGAAGCTCCGCGGGAAGACCGGGTTGGACAGGTGCAGGCGCCCGCCCGCGGCGACGACCCGGGCGGCCAGGTTGGCCCGCTCCGGGGTGAGCGCGGCGTACTTGCCGCGGTCGACGATGGCCCGCACCCGCACCCCGCGCGCGAGGGCGTCCTCGAGGCCGCCCAGGACGACCGGGTCCTCGAGCACGCAGATCTCGATCCGGATCTCGCTCCGGGCCTCGGCGAAGGCGTCCAGGTAGACGCCGCGGCCGTCCTGGGGCAGGACGGTGATGGTGCCGGGGCTGAGGGCACCGACCGCCGGGGCGGCGGCGGCCAGGGCGGAGGCCGAGATCACGACGGCGAGGCCCCTGCGCGGCACGGGCGGCTCCTTCGGGGGGGCGGAACGGGAGGGAGCCTACCCGCCGGCCGGCTCCGTACTCCGCCACACCGCGCCTCCGCGCCCTGCGCGGATGGCCGGGGCGCCGGAGGGGGCCATGCTCGGGGGGCCGATCCCCGCCGACGCCGGACGCCCCGATGGCCGCCGCCTCGATCCCCGCCCCCCAGATCGCCCGCCGGGCGCTCCGGCTGCTGGATGCGCTGCTCGCCCCCGACGGGCCGCGGGCCGACCGCCTGGACGTCGAGGTGGCCCTGCTGCTCCTGGCCGCCCACCCCGACACCACCCCGGCCCAGTGGGACCGGGTGCGCCACCGCGTGCACGACGAGGTCGAGGAGGTGGTCGCGGCGGCGGACGCCGTCGCGCACGACCGCGCGGCGCTGCGGGGCATCGGCGGCGTGTTGCGCCACGGGGTCGGCCGCGGGCGGCGGCGGCGCGACGCCGATGCCCGCGCTCAGGAGGTCTGCCTGCGAGCCGGCCTGCTCGAGGGGCTGACGGTGCTCCTGAACGTGCTGGAGTCCGGCCAGCGGGGGCTCACCCCGGGCTGACCGTGTGCGGCGACGCCCCCCGGCCCCGCCGCGACGGGGCCGGGGGCGAACCGGTGATCAGGGTGCGGTGGTGCTCCCGCCCCCGGAGGTGTCGTCCCCGCACTCGGTGAGCCCGAGCTGGACGGCCAGCGCGTCGGACTGGCCCGAGAGCTCCTCGAGCTGCGGGGTGAGCTCGGCGATGACCGCCTGCCCGTCCTCGCCGCCGGAGATGCGCTCGCCGGCGGACTTGAGGATGTCCAGCTGCTGGGTGAGCAGCGACATGGCCTGGTCGTGGACCGGGGCCAGGTCGGCCGGCGGCTGGAGCGCCTTCAGCTCGTCGAGCTGCTGGGTGTTCAGCCCGAGCACCTGCTCCAGGTAGGGCCCGATCTCCTCGGAGGAGGTGGGCGCGGCGATCGCGTCGGTCTGCTCCTCATAGGTCTTGCAGATGGCGTCGGCCTGCTGGCGGTACTCCTCCGCCGTGAGCCCCGCGGCGGTGACCGTGGCCGCGGTGTCCGGCGCGGTGGTCGTGTCCCCGCCGTCGTCGCCGCCGCCGCATCCCGCCACGCCGACGCCCAGCGCCGCGACCGCGGCCACCAAGAGGGCCGCCGACCGGCTCCGTGCCTTGATCCCCATTGAGACTCCTCTTGCGTTCCCCGCGGTTTCCGTTGGCCGCGAGAACCTACTCGACCCACCGATGCGCGGCACACGCCGGACCGGGGGACACCTCGTCGAGTTCCCGGGGGTTCGGCGCCGGCAACCGTGTCGTCGCCGCCGTCGCCGCATCCCGCCGCGCCGACGCGCCCGGTATCAGGCGGGTATCGCCACCCGGGCCGGATCCCGTCTTTGGCGCCCATGCGGATCCCTACGGATGAAGGCTCCGCGAACGTGGCCGATCCTGTGCGTGGATGCCCTCCCGTCCGACCGCCCACCCGGCCCGCGGCGCGCTGGTCGCCGCCGGCCTCCTCGCCTTCGCGGCCTTCGCCGCCTCGACGCTGCTCCGCCCGGAGCCGGGCTATGTGGCCGCGCTCGACGCCGGCCTCTACAACGTGCCCTTCGCGGTCGCGATCGCCCTGCTCGCCGACCGCGCGCGGCGACGGCCCGACCGCCTGGCCTGGGCCCTGCTCGCCGCCGGGCTGGCGGCGTTCACCGTCGCGAACCTGTACGGCTCGCTGGTGCTCGGGCACCTGGCCGAGCCCCCCTACCCCTCGTTCGCCGACGGGCTCTGGATCGCCTTCTACCCGCTCGCCGGCGCGGGGATCCTGCTCCTGGTGCGCTCGGCCCGCTCGGGGACGCGCACGGCGACGCTGCTGGACGGCATGGTGGCCGCGCTCGGGGTGTCGGCGCTCTGCGTGACCGCCACCGTCGCCTGGTCCGGCGCCGACACCTCGGGCGACCTCGCCGAGGTCGTCACCAACATCGCCTACCCGGCCGGGGACATGATCCTCGTCGCGGTGGTCGCCGGCGTCCTGGGGATGCTCGGCTGGCGGCTCTCGCCCGCGCTCATCCTCATCGCCCTCGGCCTCGTGGCCTTCTTCGTGGCCGACCTGCTGTTCCTGATCGCCGAGGCGGGCCCCGGCTACACCGAGGGCGGCCCGCTCGACATCGGGTGGCCGCTGGGGGCCACCCTGCTCGGCCTGGCCGCACTCACCGCGCCGGCCCGTCCGGACCCGGGGGAACGACTGAGCCCCTGGGTCCTTGCGGTGCCCGGCGCGGCCGCCGTCGGCGCCCTGGCCCTGCTCGTCGCCGGCCAGGGCGGCACCGTCCCCGGGGTCGCGGTGGTGCTCGCGGTGGGCGCCCTCCTCGCGGCGCTCCTGCGGGTCGCGCTCTCCTTCCGGGAGGTGCAGGCCCTCGCCGACTCGCGCCGTCAGGCCCGGACCGACGACCTCACGGGCCTGCCCAACCGGCGTGCCTTCTCTGAGCGGCTGTCCGGTGCGTGCAGGGACGACTGCCGGGGCGCGGTCCTGCTGGTCGACCTCGACCGGTTCAAGGAGATCAACGACTCGCTCGGCCACGGCGTGGGCGACCGCCTGCTGGTGGAGGTCGGCCGCCGCCTGCAGCACGCGGTGCGCGGCGACGACCTGCTGGCCCGCCTCGGCGGCGATGAGTTCGCGCTCGTGCTCCGGGGCGCCGAGGAGGTCCGGGCCCTGGAGGTCGCCGACCGCCTGCGGGCGCTCGTGGCCCGGCCGATGGTCGTGGCCGGACTCACCCTCCACCTCGACGCGAGCGTGGGCATCGCGGTGGCGCCGGACCACGGGCGGACCGGCGACGCGCTGCTCCAGCACGCCGACGTGGCGCTGTACGCGGCGAAGGCGCGGCGCACCGGCGCGGAGGTCTACGACGCCGAGCGCGACCGGCCGGCCATCGAGCGCCTGGAGACGATCGAGGCGCTCCGCACGGCGATCGCCGACGGCGAGATCGAGGTCCACTACCAGCCCAAGCAGTCGCTGGCGACCGGCGCCGCCACCGGCCTCGAGGCGCTGGTCCGCTGGCGCCGGCCCGGGCGGGGCCTGGTGTCGCCGGGCGCGTTCGTCCCCCTGGCCGACCAGGCCGGCCTCATGGGGCCGCTCACCACCGTGGTGCTCGAGGACGCCGCCCGCCGCTGCCGGCGGTGGCGCGACGCCGGCCACCAGGTGAGCGTCGCGGTGAACGTCTCGGCCAGCCGCCTGGTCGACGCCTCCCTGCCCGGCGAGGTCGAGCGCGTGCTGGCCGCGGCCGGCCTTCCCGGCGACGCGCTGGTGATCGAGGTGACCGAGGACTCGGCGATGACCGCCCCGGAGCGCTCCGGGGCGGCGCTCCGGCGGCTGCGGGACCTGGGCGTGGGCATCGCGATCGACGACTACGGCACCGGCCACTCATCGCTCTCCTACCTGCGCGAGCTGCCGGTGACCGAGCTCAAGCTCGACCGGGCGTTCATCACCGGCCTGGGGGTCGACCCGCACCTGGCGCCGATCGTCCGCTCCACCGTCGACCTGGCCCATGCGCTCGGCCTGCGCGTGGTCGGGGAGGGCGTCGAGGACCAGGTGGCCCTCGACCTGCTCGCGCGCCTCGGCGGCGACGAGGCCCAGGGGTATCTCATCGCCAGGCCCATGCCGGCGGGCGACGTGGAGGGCTGGCTCGCCGCCCGGCCCGCGGCCCGGTCGCGGGAGCGGGACGCGGGGACGGGCGGCGCGGGCGGCAGGGCGGTCCCGCCGGGGGTGCGCCCGTGGCGCGGACCTTTCCATCAACCGACGATCGTTCCATCAGATCGGAATCCGGTGGCTTGCCTCGTCAAGTCCGGCCGAGTGATGTCCGACTGATAGGTGACAGAAAGCACCCGGCCGAAGGACGTCGTTGCGCCGTCAGGCCCCTCGCCCCCGCCGCACCTCCCGATGACGACAACCGCGCCCCGGTCGGCCCCGGCGCCCACGGAGCGGACCCGCTACCTGCGCTTCGAGCAGGTCGCCCTGGCCGACCTGGGGCCCGCCCCGGTCGCCGGCCGCGGCGTGCGCGGCCCGGGCGGGCGCGACCTGCCGGTCGGCAGCCCCCTGCCGCGGCCGGTCATCGAGGCCCTCGCCCGGGCCCGAGTGGGGGCCATCGAGGTCGTGACCGGGCCGGCCATCCGCCCGGCCGACGCCGCCTCGTCCACCTTCCAGATGCGCGCCGCGCTCATCCGCGCGGTCATGTGGGCGAACCTCGGCACCCAGCCGCCCGAGGCGATCGCCCGGGACCCGGAGGTGGGCACGCGCGCGGTGGCGGCGCTCGGCCTCGCGGTCGCGGCCTCGTCGTGGTTCCCGCCCGCCGCCGAGCTGATCACCGGGTACGGGCTCGGCCCGCAGTTCCTGGGGCCCGCGATGGACCGCGCCCTGCTCTCGGCGGCGACCGGGGTGCGGATGGGCTGGGACGACGGCGTCGTCGCCGAGCTCGCGCTGTCGGCCGTCTTCTCGGGGATGGGCCTGCTGGCCATCCCGGCCGGCATCGGCCAGAAGCCGACCGCGCTGGCCCTGATGGAGCGCCGGCAGCTCGAGCGGCACCCGATCGTGGCCGCCGACCTGCTGCAGCCCTTCCGGCACCTCTCGCCACTGGTGCCCCAGGTCGCGCTGGAGCAGGCCGAGCGGTTCGACGGCCGCGGCTACCCGTCGGGCCTGTCGGGGTCGGCCATCCGCCCGGAGGCCCAGGTGGTGGCGACGGCCGTCCGCTACCTGGCGGCCACCAGCGACCGGCCGTACCGCAAGGCGATGCCCCCGCACGAGGCGGCCGAGGTGCTGATGAGCGAGAGCGGGCGCCTGGCCCACCCCAGCGTGGTGCATGCGTTCCTGGATGCGGTCGCGCCCTATCCGGTGGGCTCGCTGGTGCGGCTCTCGGACGGGCGGGCGGGCCGGATCCTGCGCGCCGGGACGGGATCGCGGCCGGTGGTCGAGGTCAACTGGGGGCCCGACGGCAGGGTGACCGATCCGGTGGAGGTCGACCTGACGGCCTCGCCCACCCTCTTCGTCAGCGCGTCGTGACCGGCGGCTCCGGGCGCTGGAGCCCGCGCACGTAGCGGGTCACCTCCGCGGCCTGGGCGCCGTCGAGCAGGCCGCCGGGCATCGTGCCGATGCCCTCGTCGATCGAGCGCCGGATGCGGGCGGCGTCCCAGCCCTGGCCGGCCAGCCGCGGCCCCGACCCCTCGCGGCGCCCGCCGTCGGGGTGGCAGGCCTCACACGAGGCCAGGTAGGCGGCGGGCACCCCGCCCGGGCCGGTCCCGGTCGCCCCGCCCCCGCC
>JALOLS010000060.1 GCA_025455865.1 Thermoleophilia bacterium | reverse complement strand
CCGCGCCCCGGCCCGCGCCCGCGCGCGCGGCCGACCCGGCCCCCACCCGGCGGCCGCGCCCGGCCGCGCCGGCCCGGCCCGCGCCGGCCCCGGCGCCGCCGCCGCCCGCCCCGGCCCCCACGCCGGCGCCCGAGCCCGCCCCGGCCCCCGAGCCAGTCCCGGTCGTGGCCGCGGTCCCGCCCGCGCCCGAGCCGGCCCCCGCCCCCGCGCCCGCGCCCGCGCCCGAGCCGGCCCCGGCCCCCACGCCCCCGCCGGTGCTCACGCCGGCCGGCGGCGAGGGCGGCGGCACGCCTCCCGCGCCGGAGCCCGAGGGTGACGACGAGGCCGGCGGCGGCGAGGAGGACGACGGCGGCGAGGGCGCCCGTCCGGAGCAGGCCGACCGGGGCCGCCACGCCGGCGGCACCGTCCGTGAGCGCCTGGTCCAGCGGCTGCGCGAGCGGGGACGCCGGCCGTGAGCCGCTCCGCCTTCCGCGGCTACGTCGCGGCCTGGGCTCTGCTCGTGCTGGTCGTCGGCGCCCTCGCGACCAACCGCGCGGGCGTCTGGGGGCGGCCACCTGCGCCGGAGCCCGATGCGGCCGCCATGGTGCGGGCCGAGCGCGCGCACCGCGCCACCCTCATCCGCGCCCAGCAGCGGGTCGAGCGTCGTTGGCAGGAGTACCGCCAGGCCAAGGAGCGGCGCCTGGCCCGGATCGCCCGCGCCCGGAAGGTCCACCGCGCGCGCCTGGAGGCCCGCGAGCGGGCCATCGCGGCCCGCCGGCGGCAGATCGCCCGCATCCGGGGGGCGGCATCGGCACGGGCATGACCGTGCGGGCCGCGCCCCGCGAGCGCCGCCGGGGCCGCCGCGTGCCGGCGCCGTCCGCACGTGCGCTGGTCTCCGGGGCGATCCTGGCCGCGCTGCTCGCGGCCACCGCCGGCGGCGTGGTGCTCGCGCTCGAGCAGGAGCAGTCCGACGCCCGGGAGGCGTGGGACGGCCACGCCCAGCGGGCGGCCCGGCTCCTGTCCCGCGAGCTCAGCGGTGTCGCCGGGCCGATGCGCGAGCTGCGGGGGCTGCAGTCGGCCCCGCTGGCCGATGCCCGGCAGTTCCAGGCGATCGCCCGGGTCCCGGTGCAGGCGGGCCTGCTCACGCTGGTGGCCTGGACGCCGCGGGTGGTCATCGACGGACGGGTGGGCTACCCGGTCAGCTTCGGCGTCCCGGCCCCCTCGGCCGGTGGCCCCCGCCCGGGCTCGGACCTGCTCGGCCAGGGGCCGGGCGCGGCGGCCCGGGTGGCCGCGGCGGCGACCGGCGGCCCGGTCGCGAGCGCGCCGACCGTGCTGCGCCCCGGCGGGGCGGTGGGCGCGGTGGTGGTCGCCCGCGTGCCCGCCGGCAACCGCCGCCGCCCGCCGGTCGGCATGGTGGTCGGCGAGGTGCGCGGGGTCGACCTGGCCACCGCGGTGCTCCGCGGCCTGCCCCAGGGGAGCGAGGTCGGGATCGAGACCGGTGGCCGGCCGCTCGCCGGCCCGCCCGGCGGGCCGGCCGACGCCTCGCGCGCGCGGGTGGTCTCGCTCGGGCGCGAGTGGGCGGTGCTGGTGCGCGGCCCCGAGCGCCCCTCGTGGGCGCTGCCGGGCCTGGTGCTCGGCGCGGGGCTCTGGCTCACGCTCACGGTGGGACTGCTGCTCCAGGACAACGCCGACCGTGCCCGGGTCGCGCGGGAGCTGCGCCGCCGCGTCGACTACGACGCGGCCCTGCTCTCGGCCATCCAGGACGGGCTGCTGGTGCTCGATCCCGACGGGCGGGTGACCGAGGCCAACGAGCGCTTCCTGGAGATCGTGGGGCTCGACCGCGCCCGGGTGATCGGGGCCATGCCGCCCTACCCGTGGTGGCACGAGGACCACGCGGCGGCCAACGCCGAGCGGCTGGCCGAGGCCATGGAGCGCGGCAGCGCCGAGCACGACATGGTGTTCCGCCGGCCCGACGGCACCAAGGTCGCCGTGATCGCCACCCGCTCGGCCGTGGACGCCCCCGAGGCCGGCCGCACCGGGTACCTGGCGGTCATCAAGGACGTGACCGAGCGCCGTGCGGCCGAGGCCGAGCAGGCGGCGCTCCGGCGGGTCGCGGTGGACGTGGCCGAGGGCACCGCGCCGTCGGCGGTCTTCCGGCGCGTGGCGGCCGAGGTCGCCGCCCTCCTGGCGGCCGACCGCGGCGTGGTGGTGCGCTTCGGCGACGAGGACCCCGTGGTGGTGGGCAGCGCCGGGGAGGGGCCCATGCCCGGCGACGCCCTGCGCCGGGCGGCCGAGGGCCGGGCGGCCGGGGAGCCGGGGCAGGTGGCCGCACCGGTGCGGGTGGAGGGGCGCCTGTGGGGCGCCGTGGGCGCGGCGAGCGCCGCGGGCGGGGGCCTGCCGGCCGGCGCCGAGGGGCGGCTGGAGCGCTTCGCGGGCCTGGTCGGCACCGCGATCGCCAACGCCGCCGCCCGCGCCGAGCTGGTGACCCAGGCGAGCACCGACGAGCTCACCGGCCTGGCGAACCGCCGGGTGTTCTCCGAGCGGCTCGCCGCCGAGGCCGAGCGGGCGCTGCGGTACGGGCGGGCGCTCAGCCTGGTGCAGATCGACCTGGACCACTTCAAGCGGGTCAACGACACCCACGGCCACCCGGCCGGCGACGAGGTCCTGCGCCACCTGGCGCGACGGCTGCAGGCCCGGAGGCGTTCGGCCGACCTGGTCGCCCGGGTCGGCGGGGAGGAGTTCGCCTGGCTCATGCCCGAGACCGAGGCCCTCGCCGCGCTGCAGGTGGCCGACCGGCTCCGGGCCGAGCTGGCCGCGAGCCCGGTGCCCGGGGTGGGCGTGGTCACGGTGTCACTCGGGGTGGCCGACCTGGCCGCGGCCGGGACCCCGGCCCGCCTGGTCGCCATGGCCGACGCCGCCCTCTACCGGGCCAAGCGCCGGGGCCGTGACCGCGTGGCCCTGCACCTGGCCGGGCCGGCCGGCGCGCTGATGCAGGCCGCCGACGAGGGCGGCCCGGCCGACGCGCTGCGCGCCCGCCTGGCCGACGTGGCCCGCCGGGCCGACGCCGCCGGCCCGGCCCCCGGGCACGCCGTGCGGGTGGCCCGCGCCGCCGCGCTGATCGCCGGGGAGCTCGGCTGGGACGCCGGCGCGGCCGCCCGGCTCGAGGCCGCCGGGCTCGCCCACGACGCCGGGCTGGTCGCCGTCCCCGGCCGCCTCCTGGCCGAGCCCGCGCCGCCCGGGTCCCGGGAGCGGCGCATCATCGACACCCACCCGCTGGTCGGGGCCGAGCTGGCGCGGCGGGCCCTCGACGACGATCAGGCCGGCTGGATCCGCACCCACCACGAGCGGATGGACGGGCGGGGGACGCCCGACGGGCGGGCCGCCGCGGCGATCCCGGAGGGCGGACGCATCCTGGCCGTGGCCGAGGCGTGGGCCACCCGGTGCGAGGGCCGTCCGGGCGATCCGGCGCTCGCCCCCGCCGACGCGCTCGCCGCCTGCCGGGCCGATGCCGGGGCGGGCCTCTGGGAGCCCGCCGTCGAGGCGCTCGCCCGGCTGGACGCCCGGGGGGCGCTGCCCGCCTGACCCGGACCCCGGGCTGGGACACTGCCCGGCGTGGACGACCTGGCCGGCTACCTGACCGCCCTGGGCCTCGCGGCGGCCGCGGGGCTGAACGCGTGGATCCCGCTCCTGGTGGTCGGCGTGCTGGGACGGGTGACCGACCTGGTCGCCCTCACCGGGCCCTGGGAGGCGCTCTCCTCGACGCCGGTGCTGGTGGTGCTCGCCGCCGTGGCGGTGGCCGACCTGGTGGGCGACAAGATCCCCGGCGTCGACCACGTGCTGCACCTGGGCGGGACCGTGGTGGCCCCGGTGGCCGCCGTGGTCGCGGCCCTCGCCGCCACCGGGGACCTCGACGTCTCGCCGGCGCTGGTGCTCCTGATCGGCCTCGCGGGCGGCGAGGGCACCCACCTGGCCCGCATGGCCGTCCGGCCGGCCTCCACGATGACCACGGCCGGGCTCGGCAACCCGGTGATCTCGGGCGCCGAGGACGCCGCGTCGCTCGGGCTCGCGCTCGCCGCGATCGCCGTCCCGCTCGTGGCCCTCGCGCTGGTGGTGGCGCTCCTGGCCGGCGGGTGGCTCGCCCTGCGGCGGATGGGCCGCGCGGCCGTGCGCTGAGGTGCCGCACCCGCCGCCGGTCAGGACCCCCGGCGGGGCAGCAGCATCCAGGCGCCGGCCAGGAAGCAGAGGGCCCCGAGCAGCGTGAACAGGTCGGTCGCGGCGGCGTCGAGGACCTCGCCGGTGGACGGGAGGATGTAGGAGGTCACCGCGCTGATCCCGAAGAAGACCGACCCCAGCAGGTTGAGGGCCGCGATCCGCCACAGGGTGGTCCGGCGCCGGCACCACCAGCGCCGGCACACCGACATGAGCGCGAGCTGGCTCGCGATCAGGAAGCACACCGAGCCGACCGCGTCCGGGGCCCAGACCCGGCGGAGCTCCTCGGAGGTGGTGAGCGCGTCGTTCAGCGCGGCCGCGGTGGTCCAGTTGAAGAAGAGCGTCCCGACGAGCTGGACCCCCGAGGCCAGCCGGTCGATCTGGGCGGAGCCGACCAGGCCGCGCAGCGGGCCGTGCGCCCCGGGCGCCGGCGAGGGGCGCGCACGGATCGCCTGGGCGAGCTGCGTCGCGGCCGCCGCGGTGAACAGGATCGATCCCACGAAGTAGGTGACGCCCACGACCCTCGGGGCCGTCCACACCGCGAGGACCGGGAGGGACGCGATGGCGAAGCACGTCGACCCGAGCATGAAGAGCCAGCCGATCCACCAGTCGAGCGCGCTGGGCGCCCACAGGTCGCGGCGCAGGGTGACGGCGTGGGCCATTCCCGGGTAGCCTCGCCGCCGCCGACGCCGGTCGCATCGTCCGGATCGGACGACCGGGCCGTCCACGTTCGTCCCATCCGGAGGATGGCGGCGCGGCGGGCGCCCGTTTCGATGCGGTCCCACCAGGAGGAGGCCCAGTGGCGATCCACGACGTGAAGAAGCCCGAGGAGCGGGGCGCGCCGAACGATGTCTACGCGCCGACCGATCCCTCGTTCAGCGCGCCCAAGTACCACATGCCCGACGAGCCGCGTGACCCGCGCAAGACCTACCTGCTCGTCCGCGACGAGCTCCTGGTCGAGGGCAACTCCCGGCTCAACCTGGCGACGTTCTGCCAGACCTGGGTCGAGCCCGAGCTCCGGCAGCTCATGGCCGAGACCTACGACAAGAACATGATCGACAAGGACGAGTACCCGCAGACCGCGGAGCTCGAGAAGCGCTGCGTGCACATGATCTCCGAGCTGTGGAACGCGCAGAGCTCGCGCAACGCCGTCGGCACGTCGACCACCGGATCCAGCGAGGCGTCCATGCTCGGCGGCATGGCGCTCCTGTGGCGCTGGCGCGAGCGGCAGCGCGCCGCGGGGCGGCCGACCGACAAGCCCAACATCGTCTACGGCGTGAACGTGCAGGTGTGCTGGCACAAGTTCGCCCGCTACTGGGGCGTCGAGGAGCGCCTGGTGCCGGTGGCCGAGGGCCGCTACGTGATCGACCCCGACCAGGCCGCCCGGCTGTGCGACGAGAACACGATCTGCGTCGTCGGCATCCTCGGGTCGACGTTCACCGGGGAGTACGAGCCGATCACCGGCATCGCCGCGGCCCTGGACCGCCTGGAGCAGGAGACCGGGATCGACGTGCCGATCCACGTCGACGCCGCAAGCGGCGGGTTCGTGGCCCCGTTCCTGCACCCCGACCTGGCCTGGGACTTCCGCCAGCCCCGCGTGAAGTCCATCAACGCCTCGGGGCACAAGTACGGGCTGGCCCCGCTCGGGGTGGGCTGGGTCATCTGGGCCGACGCCGAGGAGCTGCCCGAGGACCTGGTCTTCCACGTCAACTACCTGGGCGGCGACATGCCCACCTTCGCGATCAACTTCTCCCGGCCCGGCGGGCAGGTGATCGCGCAGTACTTCAACCTCATCCGCCTGGGCCGGGAGGGCTACCGGCAGGTGCAGCAGTACGCCCAGGACGTGGCGCTCTTCCTGGCCGACGAGATCGAGAAGGCCGGCCCGTTCCGCATCCTCGCGCGCGGCACCGACCTGCCGATCGTCGCCTGGACGATCGAGGACGGGGCGAACTTCACCCTGTTCGAGCTCGCCGACCGGCTGCGCGAGCGCGGGTGGCAGCTTCCGGCCTACACGCTGCCCCGGGACCTGGAGGACGTGGCCATCTGCCGCATCGTGGTGCGCCACGGCATGACCATGGACCTCGCCCGGCTCTTCCTGGAGCACATGGGCGACGTGCTCGAGCGCTTCGCCCGCGAGCCCGAGCGCACGCCGTCGGCCATCCTCGACGGCGGCTTCAGCCACACCTGATGGACGGACCCCGGCCGCGGCGCGGTGCCGCGGCCGGGGCACCCCCTCACAGCCCGGTCTGCGCCTCCACCGTCCCCGCGGCCACCGCGTCCACCAGGGCCCGGTGGTCGCGGGCGTTCTGGTCGGCGTAGGCGGCCGCGAAGTCGGCGATGGCCCGGTCGAAGGTCTCGGCCGCCCCGAGGTAGGCGCCGATGGCCACCCGGTCGCCCGACCGGGCATGGGCGCGGGCGAGGGTCCAGCCGCACATCTGGGCGTAGATCTCCATCGCCTTGACCTCCATCGCCAGGATCTCGGCCGATCCCTTCCAGTCGCGCAGCTGCCGCCAGTAGTAGTCGCGCATGACCCCGTCGGCGCCCTCCACGCGCTGCCAGCCGAGGAAGATGTCGCTCGCCGCCTGCATGAGCCGCTGGCCGGCGACCACGCGGTGCCCGGCGTTGCGCTGCACGCTGCGTCCCAGGTACGGCTCCAGCACCGAGGTGGTCGCCTCCTTGATCTGGAGCATGAGCGGATCGGACTCATCCGCCCCGAGCATCAGCGCGATGAAGCAGCGGGTGCCCACGCTCCCGACCCCCACCACCTTCCGGGCGAGGTCCACGAAGTGGTACTGCTCGAGCAGCCGGCGGCGGTCGGCCTGGAGGGTCTGGCGGTACTCACGCAGGCGCAGGCGGATCCACTCCTGCAGCTCGTCGCGCTCCAGCCGGCCCGGGAAGAGCTCCGACACCGGCACGACCAGCGGCGGGTCGGACACGAACCGCCGCCGGCCGTCCTCGCGCACCGTGAGCTTGGCGAACGCCTGCATCGAGTCGCGTGAGCGGGCCTTGGTGATGTTCTTCTCCGCCCGCGCGATGGCCTTGGCCGGGAGCCTGGCGGTGGCGTCGGCCACCAGGCGCTCGACGTCCAGGCTGGCGTACCAGACGTCCAGGTTCGTCTGGCCGGACATCTGGCGGATGGCCTCGCGGTAGGCGCGCACGGCCCGCATCACCACCGCGCGGCGATCGGCCCCGGCGAAGCCGTTCTCGCGGGCGCCGATCTCGAAGCTCGCGGCCAGGCGCTTGACGTCCCACTCCCACGGGCCCGGGAGGGTCTCGTCGAAGTCGTTCAGATCGAACACCAGGTGCCGCTCGGGCGATGCGAAGACCCCGAAGTTGGACAGGTGGGCGTCCCCGCAGCACTGCACCCGGATCCCGGAGCTCGGGGTGCGCGAGAGGTCGTCGGCCATGACCGCGGCGGCCCCGCGGTAGAAGGCGAACTCCGACGCGACCATCCGCCCGTAGCGGATGGGCAGGAGCTCCGGCACCCGGCCCTCGGCCTGGCGCTGGAGCAGCGCGACCGGGTCCGGGCGGTCGGCGGGGAGCGGCAGCTCCGCGTGCGCGGAGCGCGGGACGGCCCCGCGGGCGGCCCGGCCGCGGGCGGCCCGGTCCTCGCGGCTCGGGTGCTCGACCCGCGCGGGACGCGCGGCCTGGGTGTCGGTGGTCATCCCTCTCCCCTCGTGGTGGTCACGATGCGCCGGGCCCGGCGGGCCCGGCCTGGTAGGCGGCGATGGCCTCCGGCACGGTACGGAACACCGCGTCGGGGCCGATGAGGTCGATGATCCCATCACGGGCGAGCTCCGTGCGGACCGGATCGAGCAGGCGGGCGAGCACCCGGCGGACGCCCCGCTCGGCGAGCTCGGAGTGCAGGGCGCGGATGGCGTCGCTCGCGGAGTAGTCCACGTCGCCCACCGCCGCCGCGTCGAGGCACAGCCAGCGCACCGGCGGCCCGTCCGTGGGCGCGACGAGCGCCAGCGCCTCCTCGCTCAGCCGCTCGGCGTTCGCGTAGTACATGCTCGCGTTGAAGCGGTAGATCACCAGTCCGGGCACGATGGGGCGCGCCTCGTCCAGGGTGAGCTCCAGGCGACGACCCTCGTCCGTGCGCGCCACCACCGTGTTGTGGGGGCGGTAGCTCTTGGAGAGGTGGACCACCACCGAGAGCACGATGGCCAGGATGATCCCCTGCTCGACGCCCCAGACCACCACGACGGCGGCGGTGATGAGCGCGACGGCGAACTCATCCCGGCGCCGGCGGGCCACCCCGGCCATGCCCCGCAGGTCCACCAGCTCGATGCCGATCAGGAACACCACCGCGGCCAGGACCGCGTTCGGCAGGTACTCGAGCGGCCCGGTGAGGAAGAGCAGCACCACCAGGACCACGGCCGCGCAGGTGAGCTGGGCCACCTGGCTGCGCCCGCCCGCGCCGTCGACCATCTGCGTCTTGGTGGGGCTCCCGTTGACCACGAACGCCCCCGTCAGCGCCGCGCCGGCGTTGCCCACCCCGAGGCCGACCAGGTCGCGGTTCTCGTCCAGCCGCTCGCCGTACTTCGCGGCATACGCCCGGGAGGTCGCCGCGCTCTGGGCCAGGATCACCACCATCATCGAGACCGCGATCCCCAGCAGGTCGCCCATGTCCGCCCAGGGCGCCTCGGGCAGCGCCACCGAGGGAAGTCCTCCCGGGACCGGGCCGAGCAGCGCGACGCCGTCCGCCGCGAGGTCGGCGCCGTAGCTCACGGCGATCGAGCCCACCACCGCGATGAGCGCCCACGGGACCCGCCGCGCGACCCGGGCGCCGCCGGCGACCAGCGCGATGACCGCCAGGGAGACCGCCACGGTCGTGCCGTTCGCGTCGGGGATCTGGCGCAGGGCGTCGATGAGCTTCTCGATCGTCCCGTCGCCCTCGGTGGTGACGCCGAGCATGCCGCCCACCTGGCCGGCCGCGACCTGGATCCCCACCCCGGTCAGGAAGCCGATGAGCACGGTGCGCGAGAGGAAGTCGGCGATGAAGCCCAGGCGCACGAGGCGCGCGACGATGAGCAGGCCCCCGACCATGATCGCGAGCACCCCGGCCATGCCGACGTACTCGGCCGACCCCGCCGCGGCCAGGCCCGTGAGCCCGGCGGCCATGATCGCCGCGGTGGCCGAGTCGGCCCCCACCACCAGGTGCCGGGAGGAGCCCAGGAGCGCGAACAGCACCAGCGGGATGAGGATCGTGTAGAGCCCCATCACCACCGGGAGCTGGGCGATCTTCGCGTAGCCCATGACCTCGGGGATCGCGAGCGCGGCCAGCGTGACCCCGGCCACCACGTCGCCGGGCAGGCGGGCGCGCTCGACGGGCAGGAGCCCCTGCATCAGCGGGTACCGCCGCGCCCCCGTCGCCATCGCCCCCTCGGTGTCCGGTGTGCGGACCCTGCGGCCCGCGACGGGCATCCAACCGGACGGGGCCCGGGCGCCGCCTCATCCCGCCGGGATGAGCGAGCCGGGGCGCGTGACCCGGGCAACCGCCGGTCACGAAAGCGCCACGATAGATTCCGGACGTGGCCACCCGGATCACGCCCCCGCAGACCGCCCCTGCGGCACGGGCCTTCGCACCCCCCCGGGCCCGCCCGGGGCTCGTGCCCCGGCTCCGGCCGCTTCGCCTGCTCGCCACCGCCCAGGAGCCGGTGCTGCTCGTCGCCGCCCAGGCGGGATCCGGCAAGACCACGCTGCTCGCCCAGTGGGCCGCGGCGGACCCGCGGCCGTGCGCATGGATCACCCTGACCCCGGCGCACGACGACCCGGTGGTGCTCGTCGAGGAGATCAGCGCCGCGCTGGCCGAGATCGTCCCCTTCGTCGCCGACGAGGTGCGGGTCCCGGCGCCGGCGCCGGCGCTCTCCACCCGCATCCTCCCGCGCTTCGCGCGCGCGCTCCGTGCCGCCGGGACCCCGTTCCTGCTCGTGCTCGACGACGTCCACCACCTGACCGACGACCAGGCGCTCGAGGTCGTGCAGACCGTGGCCGCGAACCTCCCCGAGGACGCCCGGCTCGCCCTGGCCTGCCGGGCCGAGCCGGCGCTCCGGGCCTCCGGGCTCGTCGGCCGGCGGCTGCTCCGGCGCATCGGGCCGGCGGAGCTCGCCATGGACGCACGCGAGGCGGCCGCGCTGCTGGCGGGCGCGGGGGTGGACGCCACCCCCGGCCAGGTCGCCGGGCTGGTCGAGGCGACCGAGGGCTGGCCGGCCGGCCTCTACCTGGCCGCGCTCGCGATCGACGAGCACCCGCCCCCGGGCCAGGACGCCTTCCGGGGCGACCACCACCTGGTGGTCGGCTACGTGCGGGACGAGCTCCTGGCCGGGCTCGCGGCCGACGACCGTGAGTTCCTGCTCGGCACCTCGGTGCTCGACCGCCTGACCGGGCCGGCCTGCGACGCGCTGCTGGGCGTCACCGGAAGCGAGGAGCGCCTGCGCGACCTGGCCCGCCGGAACCTGCTCGTGGTCCCCCTCGACCCGCGCCACCGGGCCTTCCGCTACCACCACCTGTTCCAGGACGCGCTCCGCGCCGAGCTCGAGCACGACGATCCCGGCCGGTGGGTCGCGCTCAACATGCGGGCGTTCGCCGCCGCCCTCGCCGATCGGGACCCCGAGTCGGCCATCCGTCACGCCCTCGCCGCCGGCGAGCGCGCGCAGGCGGCCGCGGTGATCTGGCGGATGGCCCCGTCCTATCAGTCGTCCGGGCGCGTGGCGACGCTGCTGCGCTGGCTCGAGCGGTTCACCCCCGAGGAGCAGGCCGCCGACGCGCACCTGGCCCTCAGCCGGGCCTGGTGCGCGGTGCCGCGCGACGGCCACGCGGTGAGCCGCTGGGTGGCCCAGGCCGAGGCCACCGGCCACGCCGGGCCGCTCGCCGACGGGTCGCCGCTCGGGGCGATGACCGCGCTGCTCCGGGCCATCATCGCCCGGGACGGCGTCGCGCGCATGGTGCGCGACGCCGAGGCGGCATCGCGGGAGCTGGCCGACGCCGGCCCGTGGCGGGCGGTCTGCGCCCTGCTGATCGGCTCGGGCCGGCACCTGCTCGGCGACTCCGCGGGCGGCCGGGCCTGGCTGGAGCAGGCCACCGACCGCGGTGGCGCGGCCACCCCGAGCCTGGACGCCCTCAGCGCGGCCTGGCTGGGGATCATCGCCGCGGAGGCCGGCGACTGGGACGCGGCGGGCGTGCGCGCGGCCCACGCCGAGGGGGTCGTCGGCCGCCACGGCCTCGGCGACTACGGGACGATGTCCCTCGTCCGGGCGCTCTCGGCGCTGTGCGCCGCGCACGCGGGTCGAGTCGAGGACGCGCGCGCCGCGCTGCTGGAGGCCCGGCAGCTCCTCTCGGTGCTGAGCGGGGTGGGCCCCTATTTCGCCGTGACCGCCCGCCTGCTCCTGGTGCGGGCGGCGCTCCTGTGCGGCGAACCCGCGGTGGCCACGGTCATGATCCGCGAGACCGGGCCGCTCATGCCCGCCTGTGCCGACTCGGCCCACCTCGTGGCCGAGGTGGATCGCCTTCGCCGGGAGGTGGAGGAGCTGCCGGCCGGGGTCCGCGGCGGCCCGGGGTCGCTCACCTCCGCGGAGCTCAGGATCCTCCGCTTCCTGCCCACCCACCTCTCGTTCCGCGAGATCGGCGAGCGCCTGCACCTGTCACGGTTCACGGTCAAGAGCCACGCGCTCGCCGCCTACCGCAAGCTCGGGGTCACCTCCCGCAGCGAGGCGGTGGAGCGCGCGGCCGCGCTCGGGCTCATCGAGCCATAGCTCATCCCATCGGGGGGATGGCGGGCGCGGGGCAGGGGCGTTGGATGGCCCATCCGGCGAGACGAGGAGGCACAGGTGCGCAGGATCATGGGGACGGCGCTGGCCGTCGTGGCCGCGGCGGGGCTGCTCGCCGCGGCGGGCTGCGGAGGAAGCGACGAGCCGAGCCAGACCGAGGCGAACGCGACCTTGTGCGCGAGCGCGGCGACGCTCACCGGGACCCTGGACCAGGTGACGGACCTGCAGCAGGGGTCGGTCACCCGCGATCAGCTGAGCAGCCTGGGCGACCAGGTCACCTCGGCCTGGGACGGCTTCACCCAGGCCCTCTCGAGCGCGGCCGATGCGGACCAGAGCGCGGTGGACTCAGCGTGGGACGCCACCAAGGCGGCGCTGGAGGCGGTGCCCGGCAGCGACTCGGTGCAGACCGCCCTCCAGGGCGTGCAGGCGACGATCCCCCCGCTCGAGGAGGCGATCAAGGGCGTGACGCCGGACTGCCCGGCGCCCACCACGACCGGGGGCGCCACCACCGGGTAGGCGCGTGACGCTCATCCCGGCACTGCTGGTCACCGTGGGGGCGACCGCCCTCGCGGTGGCCGGAATGCTCCTGATCCGCCGCCACTCCCCGCGGGGCGGCTGGTTCAGCGACGGCGACCGGGCGGCCGGGGTGTTCGGGGTGCTCGCGACCGGCTTCGCGATCACCGTCGGCTTCGTGGTCTTCCTGGCCTTCGAGAGCTTCGACCTCACCCGCGCCGGGGCCGAGACCGAGGCGGTGGTGGTGGCCCAGCAGATGGAGACCGCGGCGCTCCTGCCCGGACCGACGACGCCCGCGCTGCAGGGCGCGCTGGTCTGCTACGCGCGCCACGTGGTGGGCCAGGAGTGGCCGGCGCTGCGCTCAGGGGGCACGGCGCCCGACGTCAGCCCCTGGGGCGCCGCGCTCTTCCGCGGCCTGCGCGACGTCGAGGCCACCACGCCGCTGCACTCGGCCGCCCTGCAGCAGTGGCTCGCGCAGACCGCCGATCGCGAGCGCGGCCGGCAGGATCGCCTGCACGCCGCCGAGGGCGTGATCCCCACCCCGCTGTGGATCGTGCTGCTGGTCGGGGCGGGGCTGATCGTCGCCTTCATGCTCTTCTTCGCCGACCCGGGGGAACGCGCCGCGATCCAGGGGCTGCAGATCGGCTCGGTCGTGGCGCTGCTGTGCCTGACCCTCTCGGTGATCGGGTTCCTGGACCGCCCGCTCGCCGCGGGCTCGGGCGGCCTGACCCCCCGGGCGATGGAGCGCGCGCTGGCGATCATGACCGAGGAGCTGCGCATCTCCGGCGACCGGGTGCCGCCGCCCTGCGACGAGGCGGGCCGGCCCCGGCCCGCCTGAGGGCCTCACCCGCCGTCGCGCTCGGCGAGCTCGCGGAAGTCGTCGGGCACACCGGCCCGCTCGCCCAGCGCGACCGTGGCGAAGCCGATCGCCCCGCGGCCGAAGCGCTCGCGCACCCGGTCCACCGAGCGGTCGGCGGCCAGACGGGCGGCCGCCGTGCGCGACCCGGGCCGGCGGGGGTCGTCGGCGGCGTCCACGGCGAGCTCGAGCTGCACCTCGGTCTCCGCCGTGAGCGCCGACACCGAGATGGCGAGCAGGGTCAGCGTGCGCTCGCGGGGGTGATCGGCGAGGGCCTCGGCCACGAGCCCCTCGGCCACCTCGCGCAGGGTGAGGGTCGCGGCCACCGGGTCGGCCAGCGTGATGGAGCGCGTGACGCTGCGCAGGTCGGCGAAGCGCACCCGCACGGTGACCGTGCGCCCGGCGAGGCCCTTGGCGCGCAGGCGCCCGGCCACCCGGTCGGCCAGGTGCCCGAGCACCTCGGCCAGCAGGTCCGGCGTCGGGGCGCTTCGCCGGAAGGCCGACTGGGCGCCGACCGAGCCCGCACGCCCCCCGGGGCGTACCGGGCGGGGGTCCTCGTTGGCCGCGAGCGCCCGCAACCGCGTCCCGCGCTCGGCCCCCAGCAGCCCGGCCAGGCGCTCGGGCGAGGCCCGCGCGAGCTCGCCGATGGTGCGGATGCCGCGGGCCTCGAGATCCGCCCCGGTGACCGGGCCCACGCCCCAGACCAGCCGCACCGGCAGCGGGTCGAGGAACTCCCGCTCCCGGGCCGGGTCGACCACCACGAGGCCGTCGGGCTTGGCCACCTGGGAGGCGATCTTGGCCAGGTGCTTGGTGCGCGCGGCCCCCACCGAGATGGGCAGGCCCACCTCCTCGCGCACCCGCCGGCGGATCTGGAGCGCGATGTGCTCGGGCGGGCCGTGCAGGCGCTCGGATCCGCCCACGTCCAGGAACGCCTCGTCGATCGAGATGCGCTGCACCGCCGGCGTGTAGGTGCCGAGGATCTCCATCACCCGGTCCCCGAGGCGCCGGTACTCGCCGAAGCTCCCGCGCACGAACACCAGCTCCGGGCACCGCTCCCGCGCCCGCCAGGCCGGCATGGCGCCCGACACCCCCCGCCGCTTGGCCTCATACGAGCAGGCCAGCACCACCCCGCCGCCCACCGCCACCGGCCGGCCGCGCAGCGCCGGGTCGAGCAACTGCTCGACGGAGGCGTAGAAGGCGTCGAGGTCGGCGTGCAGGATCGACGGCCGGGCCGTCATGCCGGCATCATAGAACGCCTGTTCGGACGCCCTACCGGCCACGCGGCCGGAAGGCGCCCTCGGCCTCGATGCGGGGCCCGCCGGCCAGCTCGATGCCGTAGGGGATGGCGCCCCAGACGGCATCCAGGCACTCGGCGATCGCCCCCGGGCGGCCGGGCAGGTTCACGATCAGGCACCCGCCGCGGTGGCCGGCGGTCTGGCGCGAGAGCACCGCGGTCGGCACCGAACGCAGCGACACCGCGCGCATGGCCTCGCCGAAGCCGGGGAGCATCCGGTCGCAGACGGCCTCGGTGGCCTCGGGCGTGACATCGCGCGGCGCGGGACCCGTGCCGCCGGTGGTCACCACCAGCGCGAAGCCGGCGTCGGCCATCTCGCAGAGCGCCGCCTCGATGGCCGGCCGCTCGTCGGGCACCAGCCGCACCTTGACCTCGACCGGCGAGGTGATGCGCTGCTCCAGGTACTCCCGGGCCGCCGGCCCGCCCTCGTCGGCGTACTCCCCGCGGGAGGCCCGGTCGGACACCACGATCACCCCGATCCGCGCCGTCGCCACGGGCGCCAGCCTACCGCCTCGCCCGTGTCTTCCTGGAACAACCGCCGGAAACTCGCTATTGACACCGGAGCGTGCGCCATGGGAGGGTCCGCGCGTGGCTCGGCCTCGGAGCGGCGCAGGTGGGTTCATCGGCGTCCTGGCCACGACCATCGCCGCCCTGGCGCTCGCCAGGAGCGCGAGCGCCGCCACGCTCACGGTCACGACGACCGCCGAGGGCACGCCGGGTGACGGCCTGTGCTCCCTGCGCGAGGCGGTGCTGGCGGCCAACGCCAACGGGTCGATCGGCTCCGACTGCGGCAAGGGCGACGGAGCGGACGTGATCCTGCTCGCGGGCCTGCGGTACACGCTCACGCTGAGCGGTGACGACGACACCGGCGCGGCGGGCGACCTCGACGTGACCGACGCCCTCACGATCGTCGGCGCGGACGCGGCGACCACCGTGATCGACGGCGGCGGAGTGGATCGGGTCCTCGACGTGAGGACGGGGACCGTCTCCCTCCAGCGCCTGACGATCACCGGCGGCCGTGCTCGCGACGGTGCCCCCGGCGCCACCGTGTCGCTGCCGTGGTCGGCTCCCGAGGGTCAGTCAAGGGGTCAGCCCGGCCTTCCGGGCGCCGGCGGGGGCGGGATCCGCAACGCGGGTGCGCTCACCCTCACCGACTGCATCGTGACCCTCAACCGGGCGGGAACCGGCGGCGCAGGGGGCGCCGGCTTCGGCGCCGCCGGGTCCGGCACGTCCGGCCAGGCCGGCAGGACGGGCCGCGGCGGCGAGGGCGGCGCCGGCGGCCACGGCGGCGGGGTCTTGAGCACCGGCGGGTCGGTGCGGATCGAGCGGACGATCGTGCGGGACAACCTGGCCGGCGCGGGCGGGGTCGGTGGCGCGGGCGGCGGAGGGAACGGCGGCCTGGCCACGGGCCCCACGGGAACGGGCGGGGGCGGGGGCGCCGGGTTCGGTGAGGTCGGGGGGACCGGTGGGAACGGTGGCGGCGTCGCGGTGACCGGCGGCGCCCTGCAGGTCACGGGCAGCACGATCGAGGGCAAGCGAGCCGGGGCCGGCGGCGCCATGGGTGACGGGGTCGGCGGCCTCGGCGGGACCGCGACCGGGGAGTTCGGAACGGGCGGGGGTGGCGGCGGAGGGGACTTCGACCTGCCGTTCAACACCCCGGGCGCGAGCGGGGGCGCCGGGGGGGGCGTCTTCGGAGCGTTCGGCGTCGAGACGGGGATCTCGGGCTCCCTGGTCGTGGGCAACGCAAGCGGCGCCGGCGGCCGGGGCACCGACGCCGAGGGCGGGATCGGCGGCGGCGTCACCCAGGACGGGCGCCCGGCGGGCGACGGCGGGAGCGGTACCGCGGGAAACGGCGGCAAAGGAGGGTGGGGCGGCGGGATCGCCCTCGGGGGGATCGTCGAGGACTCGACCATCACCGGCAACACCACCGGCCCGGGCGGGGCGGGAGGGAACGGCACCGGCGGCAGGGGGGGCACAACCCCCGGCGGGAGCAGCGACGGGGGATGGGCGTTCGCGGGCAACGCGGGCCGGGGCGGCGACGGCGGCGGGGCCTGGCTCGCGAGCCCGGGCCCGGCTCCCTTGCTGCGCCACTCCACGGTCGCGCTGAACACGCTCGGCTCGGCGGGCGCGGTCGGCACCGCCGTCGGCGGAGCGCGC
>JALOLS010000147.1 GCA_025455865.1 Thermoleophilia bacterium | reverse complement strand
CCGTCGTCCTCCTCCTCGTCCCGCCCGCCCGGGTCCTCCCGGTCGGTCGTCGTCGCCGGCGCAGGGGCGGGCGGGGCCGGCGCCGGCGCCGGCACGCTGCGGGGGGCGGGGACGGTGACCCCGGCCAGGCGCGGGCTCAGCCGGCCCACCGGGTCCTCGCCCCCGACCCGGCCGAGCAGGAGCACGTTCGCGACCACCGCCAGGGCGGCCACGGCGACGGCGCCGAGGGCGATCCAGAGCCAGGCCGGGGTCCGGTCCATGCCGCCGATCGTGACACCCGCCCCGCCCCCCGCGCCCCGCGCCGCGCAATGATGGCGGGATGCGTGTGCTGGTGGTCGAGGACGAGGACGCCATCGCGACCCCGCTGGTCGAGGGCCTCGAGCGTGAGGGGATGGAGGTCGAGCGCGTGGCGGGTGGCCACGCGGCGCTCGCGGCGCGGGAGCCGGACCTGGTGCTGCTCGACCTGCGCCTGCCCGACATGGACGGCTACGAGGTCGCCCGGCGGCTGCGCGCCCGCTCGGCGGTGCCCATCATCATCGTCTCGGCCCGGGGCGAGGAGGTGGACCGGGTCGTCGGCCTGGAGATCGGGGCCGACGACTACCTGGTCAAGCCCTTCGGGTTCCGTGAGCTCCTGGCCCGGATCCGCGCGGTCATGCGCCGCACCGGCCCCCGCGACCCCCGGCGCCCGGTCGAGGTCGGCCCGCTGGTGGTGGACGAGCGCGCCCGCCGGGTGACCCTGGACGGCGAGGAGGTCGGCCTCACGCCGCGGGAGTTCGACCTCCTCGCGCTGCTCGCCTCCGACGCCGGCGCGGCGTTCTCGCGCCGCGACATCCTGGAGCGGGTCTGGGGCGCGCGGTGGTTCGGCCCCACCAAGACCATCGACGTGCACGTGGCCGGCATCCGCCGCAAGCTGGGGGACCCGGGCTGGGTCGAGGCGGTGCGCGGGGTCGGCTTCCGCCTGGGCGGCCCGCCGGCGTGACCCGCCGCCTGGTCGCGAGCTACCTGGCCCTGGCGGTCGTGGTGCTGGTGGCCCTGGAGATCCCCCTCGGGCTCACCTACGCCCGCGGCGAGCGGCAGGAGCTGACCCGCCGGGTGGAGCGCGACGCCGTCGTGCTCGCCACCCTCTCCGAGGACACCCTCGAGCGCGGGGCCGCCCGCCTCTCCGGGCGCCTGGCCACGCTCGTGGACGACTACGCGGGCGACACCGGGGCCCGGGTGGTCATCACCGACGCGCGCGGGGTGGCCGTCGCCGACACCGACCCCCCGGTCCCCGGCCGGCGGTCCTTCGCCTCGCGCCCGGAGGTCCGCGGCGCGCTCGGCGGGGACATCGTCTCCGGGGTGCGCCGGTCCGAGACGCTTGGGACCGACCTGCTCTACGTGGCGGTGCCGGTGGCCTCGAGCGGCGTCATCCACGGCGCCGTGCGTCTCACCTACCCCACCTCCGCCGTCGACCGGCGCGTCGATCGCTACTGGCTCACCCTGGCCGCGGTGGCGGGGGTGGTGCTGACCCTCACGGCGCTCATCGGCTGGGTCCTCGCCCGCCAGGTCTCCCGGCCCCTCGCGCGTCTGGAGGCGGGGGCGGCGGCCGCCGGCGCCGGCGACCTGGGGGTGCGGGTCGATCCCGCCGGCCCCCCGGAGGTGCGTGCCCTCGGGGAGGAGTTCAACGCGATGGTCGCCACGCTGGAGCGGCTCGTGCGGGCGCAGGAGGCGTTCGTGTCCGACGCCTCCCACCAGCTCCGCACGCCGTTGACCGCCCTTCGCCTGCGGCTCGAGAACCTGGAGGCCGGGGTGGGTGACGCCGGCGCCGCCGACGTGGAGGCCGCCCAGGCCGAGGTGGACCGCCTGGGGCGGCTGGTCGACGGCCTGCTCGCGCTCGCCCGCGCCGACCGGCGCCCCGTGCCCGCCCAGCCGGTCGACGTGGGCGCCGTCGTCGCCGAGCGGGCCGGGGCCTGGGCGGCGCTGGCCGAGGAGCTGGGGGTGGCGATCCGGACGGACGTGCCCGGGCGCCTGGGCGCCCTCGCCGCCCCCGGGACCCTGGAGCAGGTGCTCGACAACCTCATCGAGAACGCGCTCGGCGCCTCGCCGGCCGGGGGCGCGGTCACGCTGTCGGCCGCCGCGGTGCCCGGCGCGGTCGAGGTGCGGGTGGCCGACCAGGGGCCGGGCATCCCGCCCGCCGACCGCGAGCGGGCGTTCGACCGCTTCTGGCGCGCCCCGGACGCGGTGGGCGACGGCACCGGGCTCGGCCTGGCCATCGTCCGGCGCCTGGTCCGCGCCGACGGCGGTGACGTGGTGCTCGACGAGGCCCCGGGCGGCGGTCTGGAGGCGGTGGTCACCCTCCGGGCGTCCTGACCGTTTCCTTACCGACCCGGGATGGAGCCCTGGGCGGCCTCCGGCGCACGATGGCACCGGTGAGGAGCCGACCGGAGGGAGCGGGACGATGAGGCGCGTGCACGCCGCGGCGATCGCGGTGATCCTGGGGGTGGCGGCCGCGGCGGGCGGGATCGCCGTCACGAGCGGCGCCGGGGCCGGGCCGGACCGGACCGACCCGGCGGCCGTCGAGCGGGAGATCGCCCGGCGCGAGGCCCGGATCGAGGCGGCGGAGGCCGCCCTGGCGCGCGCCCTCGCCCGGCGCCCGCCGGCGCCGGCGACGCCCGGGCCCTCCACCGCCCCGGGGGCCGCCGCCTGGGCGCATGAGGGCGAGGGGGAGCGGGAGCACGGCGACGACCACGAGGAGGGCGACCACGACGACCACGAGGGCGGGGAGGACGACGGATGGGACGACTGAGCGGGCGGCCCCGGCCCCCGGTGGGGGCCTACGTGGCCGCGATCGCGGTGCTGGCGCTCGTCCTGGCCTGGGCGGCGCTCGCGGCCCGGCCGTTCGGGGCTGCGGCGCCGGAGGACCCGCGGCTGGTCGCGCTCGAGCGCCGCGAGCGGGCGCTCACGGCGCGCGCGGCGGCGGTGCAGCGGGTCGTCCCGGCGCCGGACGTGCCGCTCATCGCGGCGCCCCCGGTGACCGCGACGAGGTCCTCCTGATGCTCCGCCGTCCGGTCGTGGCGATGGGCACCGACGGACAGCTCATCCTCGACGCCTCCGACGGCCCGGCCGCCCGGGCCGCCCTGGCCGCGGCCGCCGAGCTGGTGGCGACCGCCGAGCGGGCGCTCTCGCGGTTCCGGCCCGACTCGGACCTCTCGCGCCTGAACCGCGCCCGCACCGGGCGGCCCGGCCCGCTCCTTCGCGCCGCGATCGAGCGGGCGCTCGCCCTGCGCGGGCTCACCGGCGGGCGGTTCGACCCGGCCCTCGGCGCCGCGGTCCGCGCCGCGGGCTACGACCGCCCCTTCGCGGCCGGCCTCGACCGCGACGACGACGCGGCCGACCCCCCGGTGGGGTTCCGCGGCGTGGCCGTCGACGCCACGGGGGAGGTGCGCCTGGGCGACGGCGCTGAGCTCGACCTCGGCGGCATCGGCAAGGGCCTGGTCGCCGAATGGGCGGCCGAGCGGCTCGCGGCCGCCGGCCCGGCCCTGGTCGATCTGGGCGGTGACATCGCCGTCCGCGGCGTCCCGGCGGCGGGCGGGTGGCCGGTCGAGGTGCCCACGCCCGGGGGGCCCTTGGTGCTCGGCCTGCGGGATCGGGGCCTGGCGACCTCGGGCACGGACCGCCGGCGCTGGCGCCGGGGCGGGTCGTGGATGCACCACGTCATCGATCCGCGGACCGGCCGGCCGGCCCGGACCGATCTCGTGCGGGTCACCTGCGTCGCGCGCGACGCGGCGTCGGCGGAGGCCTGGGCCACCGCGCTCCTGCTCTCGGGGCGCCGCCGCGCGCAGGCCGAGTGCGCGCGGGTGGGGGTGGCCGCGGTGCTCGTGGGTGACGACGGGGGCTGGGCGACCTGCGGGGGGATCGGATGAACGTCTGGCTCGCGTCGCGCGCGGCCGGCCTGGTGGCGGAGGTGCTGCTCGGGCTCTCGGTGGCGATGGGGATCGCCATCCGCGCCCGCCCGTTGGGCCGCCGGGTGGCCGGCGCGTCGGTTGCCGAGGCCCACCGGGTCATGGCCCTGGTCGCCCTCGCCGCCCTCACGCTGCACGGGCTCGCCCTGTGGCTGGACCGGGCGGTGGAGATCCCCCTCGCGGCGCTCCTGGTCCCCGGGCTCTCGCCCTACCGGCCGGTCGCGGTCGGCGTGGGGGTCGCCGCGGCCTGGTGCATGCTGATCGTCGTGGCCACCTCCACCACGCTCCGGCGCCGGCTCACGGCCCCCGTCTGGCGGGCGGCGCACCTGCTGGCCTATCCGGCGTTCCTCCTGGGTGCGGCGCACGGCATCGCGGCCGGCACGGACGCCCGCGTCCCGTGGGTCCTCGGCCTGCACGCGGGGCTGATCGGGGTGGTGGTGGCCGCCACCGTGTTCCGGGTGGCGGCCGACCGACCCGGTCAGCGCGCGAAGCGCGCGCAGGAGGGCAGGGTCCCGGCGACCCGGGTGCGCCCGCAGGAGTCCCGCGTGTAGATGGGAGTGGTGGCCGGGCGGGCCCAGGGGGTGCCCAGGAACCGCACGCGCCACCACTGCTCCCGGCCGCGCACCAGCGTGGCCGGCTGGTCGCAGATGCCCGGGTTCCCCGCGAGCTCGGCCTGGATCTCGAAGCCCCGGGGGGTCACGCTCCCCGCCCCGAGGGCCACCGCGCGGCCGGTGGCCAGGCTCTCGAGCACCACGGCCCCGGTCCTCGCCCCCGGCACGCGCCCGACCACCTGCTGCTCGCAGGACTGGGCCACCGAGCCGGTGATCTCCACCGTGACCGGCCGCGGGGCCCCGGCGGCCGTCCCCGCACCGGCCAGCGCCACCACCGCTCCGATCACCACGGCCCTGGTCGCCATGCGCATCCTCATCACCCCGTCCCCCTCTCCGATTCGGGGGCCGAGCGTACGGGACGCCGCGCCGGGCTCACGGGGCCTGTCCAGGAATCCGACCGCACCTCCGACGGCTGCATCCCGGCGCCTGTCGCCACCCTCGGAATCGGACGTACCACCAGTACGCCCGACGTCCTGCGGTCACCGACATGCTTGGGATTCGCAGGCCGGAG
>JALOLS010000146.1 GCA_025455865.1 Thermoleophilia bacterium | reverse complement strand
CCGGGGGGCTGGGGGCTTCGCATCGTGTGCCCCGACGGCCCGGGCACGATCCCCGGCGGCGCCCCGCGCATGCAGAGCCCCGACTTCTGGAGCGTGCCGTTCGCCCCGCCCGGGGCGACCCCGGCGCCCGCGACCCCGGCGCTTTGCACCGTGCTCACGGCCGTCGCCGGTGCCGAGCCCCCCGCGCCGCTGGTGCACGGCGAGGCCCTCGCCCGCTGGGTGGACGAGCACCTCGACTCCGGTTGGCTCGGCCCCGGCGACCGCGTGACGGCCGGCCGGGCCCTGGGCGCGCTCGCCTAGCGGCGGGCCGGGCTCACCACCCGCAGGCCGGCGTGCGATCCGTCCGCCGCCCGCACGCACGCCCAGCGGCCGCGCATGACGATGAGCCGCGATCCCGGCCGCCCGGCCTCGGTGCGCCGGTGCACGCGCACGCGCGTCTCCAGGGTCACCGTGCGCGCCCCTCGCAGGCAGGCCTCGGGAGCGGTCAGCCGCAGGCCGCGCACCCGCAGGGTGAGACCGCGCCGGTCGATCCGCAGATCCGCCCGGCGGGAGGCCGAGCGCCCGCGGTGCACGGCCGTCTCGCCCCGCACGAGGCGCCGTGACATGCGAAGCGGCCGGTGGGTGCGGCCGGTCAGGTGGGTCGCCGTCTCGCGCCGGGTGATGCGCCCGGGCTCCTCCACCAGCAGCGACTCGATCGTCGCCCCCACGGACCGGCCGGCCGAGCGCCCGAGCCCGTGGCGCGCGGTGAGCACCACCGTCGAGCCGCGCCCCGGCGTCACCGCGGCGTCACCGCGGCGCACGCGCTCGGCCTGGCCTGCGGTGGTGCCGGCCGTGCCGCCCGTGAGCGGCACCCAGGGGGCGACCGTCTGGCACGGGTTGTCGAGACTCTGCACCGTCTCCAGGTTGCACTCGGTGCGCGGGAACGCCCAGCCGTCCTCGCCGTTCACCATGTCCTGGATGTTCGCATCGATGCTGCAGCCGAAGTCCCAGGCGCGGTTGCCGTCCTTCTGCAGGGCACCGGGGGCCGACCCCGGGTCGCCCCCGGGCTGAGGCGAGAGCGGGTTGTACTGACAGGCGTCGGTGACCTTGCCCCAGAGCTGCCGTGCGAGCAGCGGCGTGGGCTCGGCGAACCCGCAGCTGATCAGGATGAGGTGGTTGGTGCAGTAGGAGGTGTCGGGGAGCACCGCCCGGAAGCTGCGGCTGTTGCTGCTCGCCACCCAGGGCCCGGTGGGCGTGGTGCAGAACCGGCCGCCCTGCCAGTAGTAGAAGCAGCCGTCGTCCATGAGCCAGGCCTCCCAGTAGGACGGCAGGTACTGCTTGTAGACCCACTCGGCGAACGTGCGCCGGCCGGCCGAGAGCGCCCCCCAGCGATCCACCTCGAGCCGGCCGAGCTTCACCTGGTTGCCGATGGCCATGAGCAGGCCGTAGTCGGCCCGGGCGTAGCGGCGCTGGCGGAACACCGCATCCTCGGCCTGCTGCTGCAGGGTCACCACGTCGGTGGCGATCTCGGCCCAGGTGTCCGGGGGGTCCTTCTTGGGCTCGCCGGCGCGGATGGCCGCGGCCAGGTCAAGGCCCGCGCTGATCGTGTGGGCGGTGGCGGCCAGCGCCCGGCCGGCATCGCGCAGCTTCGTCGCGTACGAGATGCCCTGCTTCAGGAAGTTCTCCGAGATGGGGACGATCGCGTCGGCGGTGATGACCGCGAAGTCGGCGATGATCTTGAACGCCTCGGCTGCCTTGTCGGGCGGGGCATCCTCGGGCACCTGCAGCGCCGCGTAGATCGCGTCCTTCTCGCCGGCGTCCGAGACGAACAGGCGGCCGAGCACGAAGTCGAGGTCGGCGAAGTGGTCCTGCAGGCCCTCGGCCGCCCAGAGCTCGCGGATGACCTCGTTGCTGGCCGCCGTCCAGTCGTCGGGGGTGACCCCGGGCGGGATGACCACCCCGGTGCTCGGCAGGCGGCACGACCCGTAGGAGGGTGCGCCGTTGTCCTGCTGGCCGTTCTCGGTGCACAGCCCGGCCACCTTGCCGATCGCGTCGGTGAGGGTCGATCCCTGGATGCGGTTCGGGGTCCGGAACAGGTAGGTGCGCAGGTCATCGCTCTGGTCGGCGGTCACCAGCCGGCTGATGCCCGTATAGGCCCCCGCGCGGGTGCCCGCGAACGCGGGGAAGGCGCCGTAGTCGCGGGGCCGGGCGAACCGGCCGGCGCCCGCGTCGAAGCGCCAGGTGCGGATGCCGTAGGGCCCGCGGGCCACCAGCTCGTCCCCGGGTGAGCCCGTGTCGACGTCGCCGGTGCGGAACGTGCCGTAGTGCTGGGCCTGGTCCCACTCGGGGCCGGTCAGGTCGAGCGCGCTCCCCGCGGCCCTGGTGGTCAGCTCCCGCCAGCCTCCGCTCCAGCCGGTGCCGGTCCGGGTCCACACCCGCACGCCGGTCGCCGTGCGGGCGATGACCTCCCGGCCGCCCTTCCCGTCCATCTGGCCGGTGACGATCGTCGCGTAGCGCTGGGGCACACCGAAGCCTGCGGTGTCGGAGAGGTCGGCGAGCACCGTCTCGTTCGCGCCGTCGCGGAGCGGGACCCAGGCGGTCGTGTACTTCCAGGCGAGCAGGCCGTCGTCGGCACGGGCGATGAGCTCCTCGGCCCGGTCCCCGTCGAGGTCGGCGGCCTGGATCGTGAGGGCGTTGGCCTCGTCGCCCCAGCCGTCGGAGTCGAGCAGCGGGATGGGATCGCCCAGCCGCGTCCACCCCTGCGCCGTCCAGTCGAAGGTGAGCAGGCCGGCCGGCCCGCGCCCGATGAGCTCGGCGTCGCCGTCGCCGTCGATGTCGGCCGTCTGGATCGTGCGGTAGCTCGACGGCCGGCCCCAGCCCGGGCCCAGGTCGGTGAGGGCGCCGCCGACCCGCGCCCAGCTCCCCGTCGCCGGGGCGAACCGGTAGGTCTGGAGCCCGCCGGCGGTGCGAGCCATGAGCTCGGCCCGGCGGTCGCCGTCGACGTCGGCGGCCTGGATCGTCTCGAAGTACTGCGGGTCGTCCCAGCCGGCCGCGTCGGAGAAGGGAAGGTCGGTGCCGCGGTCCAGGCGGGTGAAGACCTGCGCCGTGGGATCCCAGGTGTGGACCTCCACGCCCTCGGCCCCCCGGGCGAGCATCTCGGCGCGGCCGTCACCGGTCACGTCGGCGGTCTGGATCGTCTCGTAGGACCGGGGCTTGCCCCAGCCGAGCGCGTCCTGCAGGTTGGCCGCCGGCCCGCCGTCGCCGGCGACAGTCCACTGCCCCAGGTCGGCGTCGAACCGGTGCACCCACAGGCCCAGGCTGTCGCGGCCGATCAGGTCGAGGCCGCCCTGCCCGTCGACCTGGCCGAGCTGGATCGTCGCCCACGCCCGCTCCAGGCTCCAGCCGGCCGAGTCGCTCCACTGGGGCAGCGAGATGACGGGTCCGCACGAGCTCAGGCTCGCCGCGGGCTCGTCGGGCGACGCCCCGGTGCAGGCCGCGGCGACACCGGCCGGCGCGAGCAGAGCCACGAGGGCGGCGAGGAGCGTGCGGAGTCGTCGCAAGGGGTGCGCTCCACGGGTCGGGGTCGCGCGAACGCTACGGAGCCAGCGTGCCACTTGCCAGACACAGAGTTCGCGACTCCGGGGCGGTCGGGCACCCATCGGGCCGGCCCCTCGACCACCAGGGCGAACAGGCGCCCGTCGTGCCGGGGGCGGGCTCGGTCCTGGCCATCCGCGAGAGGGACCGCACCCTGGAGACGGTCGGGCCGGTCAGACCGGCCGGCACGCGGCCGCACCGGCGTTCATGACCGGTGCCCGCAGCGAGGTGGGTGGCGGCCGGGCTCACCCGGGCCGCCACCCTGCTCCCGTGGTCCGGGCTGCGCCGTGCCGGCGCGCCCGCCGGGCTACGGCGCCGGCGTCTCGCTGACCCGGCGCGAGCCGCGCGGGACGCGGTTGGCCTTGCGCTCGGGCACGGCCGCGTCACCCGCCGGGGCGGCGGCGGCCGGGGCGGCGGCCGGCTTGGTGGGCGAGGCGTAGAGCACCTTGGCCTGGGCCACCTGCATCCCCGCGGCCCGGAACTCGTCCTCCAGCCCGCAGGCCGAGGCCAGGCGGGAGAGGTCGGCCTCCTGGTCGGGGGTCACCAGCGTGATGCAGGTGCCCTCCCGGCCGGCGCGCGCCGTGCGCCCGGAGCGGTGGACGAAGTCCTCGCGGGTCTCGGGGGCGTCGAAGTGCACGACGTGGGTGACGCCGTCGAGGTCGATGCCGCGGGCGGCGACGTCGGTGGCCACCAGCACGTCCACCTCGCCGCGGGCGAACCGGGCGAGCGACCGGGTGCGCGCGCTCTGGGCCATGTCGCCGTGCAGCGCGGTGGCCGCGACCCCGCGACCGTCCAGGCGCTCGCGCAGGCGCTCGGCGCCGCGCTTGGTGCGCGAGAAGACCAGGGTGAGCCCGCGCTCGGGCTCGGTGGTGAGCAGGTCGACCAGGGTGTCGAGCTTCGCGCCGGGGGCGACCGGGGTGAAGCGGTGGGTCATCTCGCCCTGCTCGCCCTCGACCGCGTCGTGCTGGTACCGGGCGGCGCCGCGGGTGTAGGCCCGCGCGAGGTCCGGGATGTCCCCGTCGAGGGTGGCCGAGAACAGCATGGTCTGCCGGTCCTCGGGCGCGGCGGCCACGATGCGGTCGGTCTGCGGCCGGAAGCCCATGTCGAGCATCCGGTCGGCCTCGTCGAGCACCAGCACCCGCACCCGGCCCAGGCGCACCGCGCGCCGGTCCAGCAGGTCGATGAGCCGCCCGGGGGTGGCCACCAGCACGTGGGCCCTGGCCGCCGCCGCCGCCTGCTTGTCGATGCGGATGCCGCCGTAGACCGCGGCCATGTTCAGGCCCGCCGCCTGGGCGAGGGGCGTCATCTCCTCGAGGATCTGGCTGGTCAGCTCGCGCGTGGGGGCCAGGATGACCGCCCCGGGGATCCCGTCCTCGGGGCGCAGCCGCTCCAGGATGGGGAGCGCGAAGGCGAGCGTCTTGCCCGACCCCGTCGGGCTCTTGGCCAGCACGTCCATCCCGGCCAGGGCGTCGGGGACGACCATCGCCTGGATGGGGAAGGGCGAGGTGATCCCGCGCCGGGAGAGCGCGCGGACCACGGGGGCGCTGACCCCGAGCGCCGCGAAGGAGGGGGCGTCTGTCATGCGTTGACCTCTCTGCGGCCACCCGGCCGCATCTCGGCGGAAACCTCACGCCGGGGCCTCGCACTGCGCCTGGGGAGATTCCCACGGGGCGACCCTGTGCCGCCCGTGACCGCGGGGGAGGGTAGCAGCGCGCCACGCGGACCGATGCCCGGGGCGTCCGGGGCGCGGCACGGTGGCCCCCGGGTCCGGGTCGGAGGGCGCGTGCGGGACGCCTCGCCCGACCGCGCGCGTGGCACCCGTGGCCGCCGTCCCCTACCGTCCGCGGCGATGAGGGCCGTCCCCGCCGTCCTCCTGGCCGCCGCGCTCGTGGCCGGGACGACCACCGTCGCCGCCCCGGCCGTGGCCGCCCCGGCCTCCACCACCCCGGCGTCCACCGCGCCCGACCCGGCCACGCCCGCCCCCGGCGCGACGCCCACGCGGATCGGCCCGGGGGCGAGCGGCGCCCAGGTGCGCCGGCTCCAGGCCCGCCTTCGTGCGCTCGGCCAGCGCCTCCCGGTGACCGGCGCCTACGACGCGGCCACGCGCCGTGCCGTCATCGCCACCCAGCAGCGCCTCGGCCTGCGCCCGACCGGGGTGGTGGACCAGGCGCTGCTCGCCCTGCTCGGGCTGGCGCTCCCGCAGCCCGTGCGCGCCGCCGCCCCGGTCGGGCCGGCCATGCTCCGCCTGGCCTGGCCCATCCTCGCCCCGATCACGTCCGGGTTCGGGCCCCGCTGGGGCCGGATGCACGAGGGCATCGACCTCGGCGCGCCCACCGGCACCCCGGTCACCGTCGCCACCAGCGGCGTCGTGGTCCAGGCCGGGCCCGCCGGCGCCTACGGCAACCTCGTCGTCGTCGACCACGGCCTCGGCGCCTCGACCGCCTATGCCCACCTCACGCGCATCGACGTGAGCCTGGGCCAGGCGGTCTCCAGCCGGCAGACGGTGGGGCAGGTCGGGAGCACGGGCCGCTCGACCGGGCCGCACCTGCACTTCGAGGTCCGCATCGACGGCCGGGCCCGCGACCCGATGGGCTTCCTGCCGGCGCGGTAGGGCCGGGGTCGGTCCCCGCGCCGCGCGGGGTCGGCTACTCCGCCATGAGCAGGCCGACGGGCGCCGCGGCGATCACCGCGACGTCCACGGCGAGCCGCCAGGCCGCCTCGGCCTCCTGCGGGCGCACCTCGCCCACCCCGTACCAGAGGGTGCGCGCGGCCTCGACCGCGCCGAAGAAGCGGTCCACGTCGCTCGCCGGAGGCGGCTCCCCGGTCGGGGCGAGCACGGCGGCGAGGCGCTCCTCGAGCTCGCCGGCCACCTCCTCCGCGCCCTCCGGGGTCGGCGGGATGCCGGTCGCCGCCGCGATCGCCTTCACGGCGCCGACGATGAGCTGGAAGGCGTGCTGCTCGAGGCGCTCCCCGGCCTCCTCGATGCGCTCCCGGGAGGTGCGCTCCCCCCGGCCGGGCATGGCCCGCGCGAAGGCCACCATGTGCCCGCCGAGCTCCGCGACCCCCCAGCCCGCCCGGTGGCGCACCTCCTCGTGGTCCGGGTCGTCCTCGTCCGGATCGGCCCAGCCGCCCTCCACCAGCCACTGGCCGACCGCCTGGGCGATGAACCGGGCGCCCTCCACCCACGGGGTGTCGGGCAGGGCGTCGAGCGGCCCGGCGGGCTCGTCGTCGTCCGGAGGCGTCACGGGGCGGGCGCCGGGTCGCCGTCACCTTCGGTGTCCGCCTCGCGCCGGGCGCGGTCGGCGCGGGCCACGGCGATGGCGGCGAGCCCCAGCCCCACGCGGCGGACCATCGGGCCGGTGACCGGCCCGAGCGGGAGCAGCCGCGGCGCGGCGATGAGCGCGCCCTCGACGCCGGCGGTGACCATCAGCCGCCGGAGGTCCGGGTCGTCCCAGGCGCGCCCGGCCGCGCGGCCCGCGCGGGCGGCGGTCCGGGCGACGACCAGGCCCGCGCCGAGGCCGACCAGCCCGGCCGTCCGTCCGGCCTGGCGCAGCGATCGGGGGTCCGGGCGCGATGCCATCGGGGGAAGTGAAGCACCCCCGCACGGCCGGGTCGACGGCCCCCGGCGGCCCGCACCGGGCATCCCGCGGCGCTTTCGGGGAACCTTCCGGGGATGAGCACCGCGCCAGACCCCCATCTGCGCCCCGGAACGCCCGACGACCTCGATGAGGTCGAGCGCGTGCTGCGCGCCGCCGGCCGGGTCGGCTGGTCCGACATCCTCCCCCCGGCCGCCCTGGAGGAGCTCCGACGGCCGCCGCGCTGGGCCGCGGCCGCGGCGGGCGAGGGGATGCCCGCGCTCATCGTGGCCGAGCAGGCCGGGGGGCTCGCGGGGTTCACGGTGGTGCGGCGCTCCGAGGACCCCGGGGCGGGCATGGAGACCGGGGAGATCGAGGCCCTCTACACCGACCCGGCGGTCTGGGGCGGCGGGGTGGGCCGGGCGCTCGTGCGCGCGGGCCTGGACGCGCTGGCCGCGGCCGGCTTCCGGGAGGCCACGCTGTGGACCCCGCAGAGCTACAAGCGGGCCCGCCGGCTGTACGAGCGGGCCGGGATGCGGCGCGACGGGGCGCTGCGCCATCGCCGCTACCGGGGCGGCTCCTTCATCGAGGTGCGCTACCGCACGCCGCTCCCGGCGCCGCCGGCCCGCTGACCCGGCGGGCCTCCGGGGCTCCGGAGCCGTCTGGCAGTCTCCCCGGCCGTGGAGGCCGATCTCGTCTCGCTCCTGGTCATCGCCGCCGTGGCCGCCCTCGCGCCGATCCTGGCCGACATGTCCGGGGCGGCCCGCCTCCCGGTGGTGGTCATCGAGATCGCGTTCGGCATCCTCATCGGGCCCCAGCTGCTCGGGTTCGCCGAGCCGGACGACCTCATCGGCTTCTTCAGCCAGCTCGGCCTGGCCTTCCTGTTCTTCATGGCCGGCCTGGAGATCGACATGCGGATCATCCGGGGCCGGCCGGGCCGGCTGGCCGGCATCGGCTGGGTGGCGTCGCTGGCGCTCGGGCTCGCCTTCGCCCTCGTCCTCCAGGTCGAGGGCGTGGTCCTGTCCACCCTCCTGGTCGGGATCGCCCTGGCCACCACGGCGCTGGGCACGCTGGTCCCGGTCCTGCGCGACGCCGGGGTGCTCGGCACCCCGTTCGGCGACGCGACCCTGGCGGTGGGGGCGGCCGGGGAGCTCGGGCCGATCCTGGTGATGTCGCTGGTGCTCACGTCCGACTCGGGCGTGGTCGCGACGATCCTGCTGCTGACCTTCACCGCCGTGGCGCTCGGGGCGGCCTGGGCGGCCACCCACGTGCGGCCGTCGCGGATCGTGCGGGTCGTCGAGCGGACCATGCACGCGAGCGGCCAGCTCGCCGTCCGGCTCACGGTGGTGCTCATCATCGGCCTGGTGGTGCTCGCGGTGGAGCTCGGGCAGGACCTGGTGCTCGGGGGCTTCGCGGCCGGCCTGGTCGTCGGCCTGGTGACCCGGGGCCCCGCCGCCGAGCCGCTGCGGGTCAAGCTGGAGGGGATGGCGTTCGGGTTCTTCGTGCCGATCTTCTTCGTCTACTCGGGGATGACCTTCGACCTCGACGCGCTTCTGTCATCGGCCAGCGCGATGCTGAAGCTCCCGCTCTTCCTGCTGCTGTTCCTGGTCGTGCGCGGACTGCCCGCCCTGCTGTTCCGCGGACAGGTGCGCCGGGACGAGCTGCCGGCGCTCGCGCTCCTGTCGGCCACGGCCCTGCCGCTGGTGGTCGCCATCACCCAGATCGGGCTCGAGACGGGGCGCATGGCCGCCGACACCGCCGCCGCGCTCGTGGGCGCGGGGATGCTGAGCGTGCTGGCGTTCCCGGCGATCTCCCTCCTCATCCTGCGGCACGCCGGCCCCGGTCCCCCGCCGCCGTTCATCCTCCCCCAGTCCCGGAGCGCCCATGCCGACCCGTGAGCTCTGGGCGACGAGCTCGGGTTCCGGGTGCGCGAGGCGGGCACCGACTCGGCCGAGGCCGCGCGGGTGACGGCCGGCGGGCGCCCGCTCCCGTGGGTCCCGGTCCTGGTCGACGGCGGGCGGGTGATCGCGTCGGGCCGGATCGCGGCGGACGAGGTCCGCACCGCGCTCGGCGGCTGACGCCTACCCGGCGCCCACCGGGTCGGGCACCGGCCACGCCGCGACCGGGCGGCCGGTGGACTGCATCGTGAGGTAGGCGTCCAGCATCTCGCGGAGCGCCTCGGCCCGCGGCGCCTCCCCGTCCTGCCCCAGGGCCAGCCGCTGCCAGCGTGCCCCGGTCAGGCCCGACTCGACCCGGGCCGCGACCGGCTCGAGCAGCGCCTCGGCCTCGGCCGCGTCCACGCCGTGATCCACGAGCCCCCGCCGGGCGACCGGGATCAGGCGCCGCACCAGCCGCCGGGCGGGCTCGACGCGCGGCGAGGGCGCCTCGGGCGAGGGCCAGAGCAGCTTGGCCTCGAGGCCCCGGCGGGCCGCAGCGTAGAAGTTGGCCTCGGCGTGGCGGAAGGGGAGGGCGGCGGTCATCCAGCCCGCCTCCGGCTCCAGGCCGAGGGTCAGCCCGACCAGGAACGCGGCGTTGGCGACCATGTCGCCGACCGTCGGCCCCGAGGGAAGGGCCCGCATCTCGATCCGCACGCTCCCGCCGCCGTCCGGGCCGTACACCGCCCGGTTCCAGGTCCACACGGTGCCGTGGTGCATCCTGAGCTCGATGAGCTGGGGCACGTCGCCCCGGGCGACCGAGGCCACCGGGTCCTCGTCGTCGTCCCCGGGGATCGGCAGCAGGGGCAGGTGCAGGGCCACGCTCTCGGCGAACAGCTCGGGCGCTCCGCGCCGGCACCAGCCGGTGCCGAAGGACACCCGGCCGGGGCGCCAGCCGGCCATGAGGGTGCGGTCGTCGACCGCCTGCTGGAAGAGCGCGACCCGGGTCTCCTCCCACAGGAGGTGCCCGAGCAGCACCGGGGAGTTCCCGGCCACGGACAGGGCCGCCGCGCTGGCGATCTGGGCCGCGTTGTAGGTGGACGCGAACCGCTCGGGCGGGACGCGCAGGTGCACCTGCACCGACGAGCCGGCCCCCTCCAGGGTGACGTCGTCGGAGGAGACGTCGATGGGCTCGTCGCCGTCGACCCGGACCCGGAACGGCCGGTCCCGCGCCCGGCGCAGCTCGTTGGAGAGCGCCCGGTAGCGGGGCGCATCGGTGAGGGCGTCGACGTGCAGGTCGTCCCGGCTCAGCGTCGGGAGCGTCCCGACCAGGGCGATGCGCCCCCCGGTCGCCGCCGCCCCGGCGTCGATCTCGGCGAGCGCCGCCCCGATCTCGCCGGCCAGGCCGGAGAACGGGGCGCCGGCCAGCGGCCGGGGATCGGAGGCGTACTCGATGTTGAACCGGTCGACCTCCAGGGCGACCCCCGGCCGGACGGTGGCCGCGCGGACCTGGCGGTTGGCGCCGAACGGGCGGCCGGTGCCGTCCACCAGGGCCATCTCGACCTCCATCCCGATGGAGATCGGTCCCGCGCCGAAACCGGGCCGCGCGCAGAGGGCCTCCAGGGCGGCGACGCCCTGCTGCAGCCGGCCGGCGAAGCAGCGGCGGTCCTCCTCGCTGAAGCGCTCCCGGTCGATCTCCAAGCCCATCGCCGGGCACCCTACCCGTCGGGCTCGCGTTCGGGTCAGCCCCGTGGGCGGACGCTCACCCGCACGCGGATGACCGATCCGGTGGCGCCCTCGGCCCGCGGGTTCGCCCGGTCCGGCAGCGTCACCACCCGCGGGTCCCGGCCGCCGCCATCGTCCCCGCCGCCATCGCCATCGTCCCCGCCGCCATCGCCATCGTCCCCGCCGCC
>JALOLS010000059.1 GCA_025455865.1 Thermoleophilia bacterium | reverse complement strand
CCTGCAGGGCGAGGCGCCGGCCACCCTGGCCCCGGGGGCGAGCGTGACCTACCAAGGCACCCGCACCCTCACCACCTGCGGCCTGGACACCAACACCGCCACCGTCGCCCTTCGCCGGGGATCGGTGACCCTGGCCGAGACCAGCACGGCCAACAACTCCGCAAGCGCCCAGGTCACCGTGGCCTGCCCGCCGGCCGCCCTCACCCCGCCGCCGCCGGCCGCCGCGCCGCCGGCCCAGGCCGCCGCCGCGGCAGTGCGCCCGCGGCCCGCCCGGGCGCGGCTCTCCATCACCAAGCGGGCCCCGCGCCGGGTGGTGGCCGGCCAGGTGGTGCGCTACCGGATCACCGTGGCCAACCGCGGCCCGGCGATCGCCCGCGGGGTGCGCCTGAGCGACGCGGTGCCCGACGCGATGGGCGTGCGGCTCATGCCGGCCGGCGCCCGGCTGCAGGGCGGGGCGCTGGTGTGGCAGCTCGGCACCCTTCGCCCCGGCCAGCGGCGCACGATCCTGCTGGAGCTCCGGGCCGCCGCCCAGGGCGCCCCGGTGCGCTGCAACGTGGCCGCGGTGAGCGCCCGGAACGCCGCCCAGGTGCAGGCCCGGGCCTGCTCGCGGGTCAGCGGGCTGGACCGGCCGGACATCCCGGAGGTCACCGGGTAGCCGACTACAATCGCGCCCGGCGCGCATCCGCGCGCCATCCCGCAACCCGACGAACGGGGATCGATGGACTTCGTGGAGTTCCTGTGGGGCCTCCTGATCATCACCGCGATGGTCTACTTCTTCATGGTCCTCTTCTTCGTGCTGATGGACCTGTTCCGGGACAAGACGCTCTCGGGCTGGTTCAAGGCGCTGTGGATCCTGTTCTTCCTGGTCCTGCCGATCCTCGGCGTGTTGATCTACCTGATCGCCCGCGGCAAGGGGATGCAGGAGCGGCGCGTGCAGGAGGCCGATGAGGCCAAGGCGCAGTTCGACGCCTACGTGCGCCAGCAGGCCGGCGCGAGCCAGACGCCGGCGGAGCAGATCGCCCAGGCGAAGAAGCTGCTGGACGACGGCACCATCACGCAGGAGGAGTACGACGCGCTGAAGGCCAAGGCGCTCGCCTGATCCTCTGCCGGGCCCGGCCGCTTCCGGCCGGGCCCGGCGGGATCCTCACCCGGCCGTGACCAGCCCCTCGCCCCAGGCGCGGGCCCGGTCGAGCTCACCGTCCACCAGCGGCCCGGTGCCGCCGTGGATGAGGAAGCTCCCCTCCTCGCCGACCACCTCGTACCCGTGGTGGCGCAGCCGCTTGGCGATGCCGTGGGCGGCCGAGCCGGTGATGAGCCGGGGCTTGTCCATGCGCGTGTCGAACGCCGCGGCCCGGCACCCCACGCCGTGGGGGAGCTGCTCGAGCCAGGTCTTCATCGGGGGCCCGGAGACGTCGGGCGCCGGGTCGTCCGGGTGCTTGCCCGCGCCGTCGACCGCCGCCTGCAGGGTGCGCTCCGAGGTGAGCCCGTGCACGTGGGTCGGGCCGCCGACCACGAGCAGGTCCGCCTCCTCGATGGCCCCGGCGGCGTCCTGGGCGGCGAGCACCAGCACCTCGGCTCCGCCCGAGCGCAGGCCCTCGCCCACCGCCTCGGCCACCTGATGGGTGTTCCCGTAGAGCGACTCGTACACCACCACCGCCCGCATGGCGTCCTCCTGTCCTCGTGGAGCCCTCCCCGCGACCGTGCCACCGCCGGCCACGCGGGGCATCCGGGCCGACCCGGATCCGGCGGCGCGAACCCCGGCGGTTGAGCGCCCGCCCGCGCCCGGGCATGATCCGCCCCGCCCGTGCGCGCCCCCCGCCTGATCGCCCTCGCCGCCCTCGCCGCCCTGCCCGGGACGGCGCTCGCCGCGACCCCCGGCCCCGACCGCCCGATGGGCCGGGTCTTCGACTGGAGCCACGAGCTCAACCAGGAGGAGCTCCCGCGCTGGCGCGACTCAGGCCCCCTCCCGATCCCCAAGGCGCGCTGGTTCCGCGTGGTCGACGACATCCTGGGGACCGCGGGCCGGAGCGGGCTGTGGTTCTCGGGCTTCAGCGCGCTCCCGTTCGACATCGCGCTGCACCCCCGCGAGCCCAAGCAGTGGCGCAACGACGCGAACTTCCTGCGCCAGTACCGGCGCACCGGGCTCTCCTGGGACGTGAACGTGGAGGCCTGGGCGGCCAAGCAGGCGCTCTGCTTCAAGCCCCGCATCCCGCGCACCTGCCGGCGCACGGCCACGGTGATGGACGCCCGCTCCAAGGCGCCCACCCGGCGCATGTCGCTGCTGGACCCGGCCTACCGGGCCGCGGCGCTCGCGGAGATCCGGCGCATCGTGCCGCGCTACCGGAACGCGCCCTACGTCTACTCCTACACCGGCTCGGATGAGCCCATCATCAGCCTGCCCCGCGGGCGGCGCGCGCTCGCCTCGCCGGTCTGGCGCCGGATGGCCGCCGAGGTGCGCCGCGAGCAGGGCTTCGCCCCGCCCCTGCGGGCGGCCAGGCCCACCACCCGCCCCGAGGAGGGCCTCAGGTGGCTGGCGTGGTCGCGGTGGGCCGGCGGGGCGTTCTTCGACATGAAGGCCGAGCAGGCCGCGCTCATCCGCCGGCTGGATCCCGGCGCCCGGGTCGTCCCGAACGACTACTACTTCATCGAGGGGTTCCTGCCCTGGGACTACACGCGCTTGGGCGAGTTCGCCGACATCGCCGAGGTCGACCCCTACGTGAGCTACGCCGAGCGCGCCGAGCCCGGCCGGGGCCGCTACAACCCGGGCTTCGGGACGAAGCTGATGAGCGACCTCACCGGCAAGCCGGTGCGGGTGGTGACCCAGGCGTTCACCTACGCCGGGTACAAGCCCACCCCGGCCGACCTGGAGGTCTGGACCGCCCAGGCGCTCCGGGCCGGGGGCACCGACATCTCGTTCTACGCGCTCGGGAACCCCCGGTTCACCAACCGCCGCCTGTACGACCGGATGCTCGACATCGCGACGCGCCTGCGGGGCACGCGCCTGCCCGCCCCCCCGGTCGACCCGGCCACGCTGGTCGTCTACGCCACCGCGAGCGAGGGCCAGGGCCAGCCCGACAAGCGGGGCGACGCCCGCGCCCGCACCCGGGCCGACCAGCTCTACACCACCTACGCGCTGCTCGGCGAGCTGGCTCGCGGGGCCTTCACGTTCGACGCCGACACCCGCCTGGTGCGCGAGCCCGCGCGCCTGGCCGCCGCCCGCACGGTCTGGCTGCCCCGCGGCGAGACCCTCGACCGGCCCTTCGCCGAGGCGCTGCTGGCCTGGGTGCGCGCCGGCGGCACGCTGATCTCGACCGACGCCGACGCCTTCACCCGCGACGCCCGCGGACGGCCGCTCGCCGACGTCCGCGAGGCCCTGATCGGCGCGCCGACGGTGGGCAGGACCGCCGATCTGGTGCTGGTCGAGAAGGACGCGCTCGGGCCCGGCCTCCCGGCCGACCTGCTCGCCGTGCCCATCGACAGCGACCGGCCCCAGGCCTTCGCCCGGGTGCCGGCGGGGGCCACGGTGATCGCCCGCTACCCCGACGGCGCGCCCGCCGCGGTCACCCGCCCGGTCGGCCGCGGCCGGGTCATCGCCTTCGCCGCCGACCCCATGGACCCCAGCGCGCTGGTCGAGCCGCTGGACCTGGTCACGCTGGTCGCCGCGCTCCAGCGCGCCACCGGGGGCACCCTGGGCCACCCGGCGTGGGGCTACCGCCTGCCCGGCGCCCGCACCCCGCGCCCGCCCTGGGAGGGCTCCTACGCCCCCTGACGGGCCCCTCGGCGGCTACCGGCCCGCCGCCCACCCGCTGTATGCCGGCGCCGTCGACGTCCCGCCCGCCCCGCGGCCGGGGTCCATCCTGCTGGCCGCGCTCATCGACCGGGGCCTGCGGGCCGTGGGCGGCGGCGGCGACCCGGCCGGGGCGCTGGTCGACCTGGCGGTGCACGCCTGGATGGAGGGCCACCTGGCCGGCGAGGACACCTGCCCGGGATGCGCCGGCGACTGCGGCTGGCCGCGCGGGGCCGGTCGCGTTCCGGCCGTGGCCCGCGCGTGCGCCGGGTCGCACTCCGGGGCGACCGTGCTGCCGGCGCCGCCCGGCCCCTCGGGCCCGTTCCCGCGGTCCGACGACCCGGTGCTGATCGGGCTGGTGGAGGGCGCGGCCGGCCTGCTGCGGGAGGGGCGGCCCGCCGCCCAGGTGGTGCCGATGCTGGCCGCCCGGGCCTGGGCGGAGGGCCACGTGGAGGGTGAGGACCGCTGCCCGGGATGTGACTGGCGCGGCGGCCTGCCGCGGGGGGCGGACCGCGAGGCCCTGCTCCGGGCGCGCCTGGAGGGCGCTAGCGGGTGACGCGCAGCGACCGCACGAGCGGGGCGCCGATGGGGCGGCCCGCGGCGTCGGTGGCGACCAGCGCGAGCACGTAGCGCCCGGGGGCCAGGCCCCGCACCGGCACCGCCAGGCGGAAGGTGCCGGGCCGGGCGGCGCCCACCGCGGCGCTCACCGCGGTGCGGGCCGCTGAGCGACGCACGGCCGCGGTCTCGACCTCGGCCGACCGGCGCAGGGTCGCCCGGACGCGGGCGCGGGTGGTCAGGCGGCCCGCCACCACCAGCCGTCCGCTGCGCCGCGACACGCTGCGGCGGGCGGTCAGCAGACGGATGGGGCTCCGCCGGGCGCCGCTCACCGTGACCGTCCGGGTGATCTGCGCGGCGTTGCCGAGCAGGTCCCGGGCCTGCAGGCGCACCGTGTGGCGCCCGGAGGTCCGCGGGCTCCAGGTCACGGTCGGGCCCGAGAGGGTGGTGCCCTCGTCGGTCGTCCAGACCAGGGATGAGGGGTCGACCCCGGCCAGCGCGTCCTCGGCCCGCCCGATCAGGACCACCGAGCCACCGGCCACCCGGCTTGCGAAGGTGAGTGCCGGGCCGGTGCGGTCGACGACCACCTCGGCGCGGGCCGGGCTGGGGTCGGCCCCGCCGGCCGGGGTGATGCCCTGGGCCTCGACCACGTGACGCCCCTCGCCGAGCGCCACGCGCACGAGCGGCGGCGGGACCGGCGCGCTCCAGGCCCCGTCGTCCACCCGCACCCGCACGAGGCTCGCCCCGCCCGAGAGCGCCACCTGGGCCTCCACCTGGTCGGCGGTGGTCAGGGCCGGCGGCGGGGTGGTGAAGCGGGTGTCGGGCACCGGGCCGGCCACGGCGGCCAGGGCCGCGGCGGCGTCCAGGCGCCCGCGCCCGAAGGCCGCGTCGGGGCCCGCGGGCCCCAGGTCGGCGGCGCTCGCGCGGATGGTGTCGGCGACCTCCTGCGCGGTGAGCGAGGGGCGGGCCTGGCGCATGAGGGCGACCACCCCGGCCACGTGGGGCGCGGCCATCGAGGTCCCCGAGTAGCCCAGGTATCCGCCGGGGACGGTGGAGACGATGTTGACCCCGGGCGCCACCACGTCGGGCTTGGTCAGCACGGTGCCCGCGGCCGGGCCCTGGCCGTCTGCGTTCTGCCAGACCACCGGCCCGCGCGCCGAGAAGTCGGCCACCGCGTCACCCTGGGCCACCGCGCCCACCGCGAGCGCCTCGGGGTAGCCCGCCGGGCTCCCCACCGTGCCGCTCCCGGGGCCGGTGTTCCCGGCGGCGAAGACCGGCACGATCCCGAGCGCGAGCCAGGTCCGGATCATCGGCCGGAACCAGGTGTCGTTGGGGTTGGCGGCCGACCAGGAGTTGTTGATGACCGCGGGGTGGTCGGCGGTGGCCGGGTTGCCGTCGGGGTCGGTCATCCACTGCGCCGCGGCGAGCAGCGCGCTCCCCGACCCCACGCCGTTCGCGGCCACGGCCTTGGCCACCACCGCCGTCGCGCCCGGCGCGACGCCCACCGGGGCGCCGCCGGCCCGCCCGCCGACCATCGTGCCGACGGTGTGGGTGCCGTGCCCGTTGTCGTCGTAGGGCGAGGGGCGGCCGTTCACGAAGTCGCGCCAGGCCACGACCCGCCCGGCGAGGTCGGGATGGGCGGCGTCGACGCCGGTGTCGATGCTCCCCACCCGCACGCCCGCGCCGGTCACCCCGTGGGCCGCGCTCGCCTGCGGTGCGCCGATCGCCCCGAGGCCCCAGTCGCCGTCGCCGGCGTCGGGGTAGGGCACGGCGTCGACGATCGCCTCGGCCACCCGGACCGGGCGGTCGAGGTCGACGTCGGCGACGGCCGGGTCGGCGGCCAGGGCGTGGACCTCGTCGGCGGTCACCTCGGCGGCCACCGCGTTCACCAGCCAGAAGCGGCGCAGCCCGCCGTCGACGGCGTCGGCGACGGCGGGCTGGGTGCGGGCGGCGGTGCGGCGGAGGTCGCGGAGCAGCGCCTCCGTGCGGCCGGCGTAGCCGGCGGCGTCGACCTGTGCGTGCAGCGTGGCGATGACCGGCACCGTGCCGCCGGCCGGGAGCGTCTCCAGGCGCCGCTCCAGCGCCGGGGTCAGCCCGGCGAGGGCGGCGGGAGCCGCCAGCAATGACGTGAGAAGCGCCAGAAGGGCGGCGAGCCGGCGGCCATGCCTTCCCGACGGGCGATCCGTGCCCGAGGTACCCATGCACAGAAGGCATCGGGACCTTTCGGGGACTCCTTGACCACGGATCGAGGAGCCACGCGCCCCCGATCCCCGGATGGGGGCGGTCGTCCGGGGATCGGACGACGCGCCGCGGACATGAGGCGCGGGGCAGTGCGGCGTTCTCGCCTACCATTCACCGCCATGCCCGCGTTCATCTGCCCCCGCTGCGCCCACCGCGAGCGCGGCGCCGAGCGCACCGAGGGCCACCAGCCCCGCGGGTGCCAGCGCTGCGGCTTCGGCTTCCTGTTCGAGATGCTCGAGGACTACTACGCGGGGCCGCGCACGGCGCTGCTGGTCTGCGACCGCGACCGGCGGGTGCTGGTGGCCGGCCACGCCGCGGCCGCCGTCACCGGCTTCCCCGAGCGCGACCTGCTCGGCAAGGAGGTCCTGTCGGCCATCCGGCTGGGCGGCCTGAACGGCAAGGACCCGGCGGCCACGGCGCTCGAGTGGGGCGTGCGGGTCATGGGCGTGGAGTGCACCTTCCGGCCCAACGGGGTCGAGGAGGACCAGCAGGCCACGGTCGACTTCTTCCCCGCCTACGACGCCGACGGCGGGCTGATGGTGGCGCTCACGCCGAAGTAGGGCCACGACGAGCCGGGGGGACCCACGATGGAGCGCAGGCGGCTGGGCGGGACGGACCTCGAGCTCACCACGATCGGTCTCGGCACGTGGGCGTTCGGGGGCCGCTGGGGCGGGGCCGACGACAGCGAGTCGGAGGCGGCCTGCCACGCGGCGCTCGACGCCGGGGTCAACTGGATCGACACGGCCGACATCTACGGCCAGGGCCGCGCCGAGCGGATCGTGGGCCGGGTGGTGCGCGAGCGCGGCGGCGACGTGATCGTCGCGACCAAGGGCGGCGTCGCCTGGGACACCTCCTCCGGGCAGCTGCGGATCTGGCGGGAGGCGGGGGCGGACTACCTGCGGATGGCCCTCGACCGCAGCCTGCAGGCGCTCGGGCTGGAGCGGGTCGACCTGTACCAGGTGCACTGGCCGGTCCGGGGCGTGGCCGCCGAGGAGACGATGGGCGCCCTGGTCGAGCTCAAGGCCGCCGGCAAGATCGGCGCGATCGGGGTCTCCAACTACGACACGGCCGGCCTCGCCGCCGCCGCGGCGGCCGGGCCGCTCGACGCCTTCCAGGTCGGCTACCACCTGCTCAGGCGCGACGTCGAGGCGGCCGAGCTGCCCTGGTGCCGGGATCACGGCGTGGGGGTGCTGGCCTACGGGCCGCTGGCCCACGGCCTCTTGACCGGCAAGATGACCGCCCAGACGACGTTCCCGCCCACCGACTGGCGGAGCGCGAGCGAGCTGTTCGCCGACGACGCCTTCCCCGACCGGGTCGCGGTGGCCGACGAGCTGGCCGCGGTGGCGCGGGAGTCCGGGCGGGTCGGCGGGGTCGCCGAGCTCGCGGTGGCCTGGGTGCTCCGACGCCCCGAGGTCACCTCGGCCATCGTCGGCGCCCGCCACCCCGGGCAGGTGGCCGAGGTCGTGCGCATGGCCGACCGCCCGCTCAGCGCCGACGAGGACGCCGCGATCGCCGCGGTGCTGGCCCGGCACCCGGGCGCGTCGCGCCACTACGGCCACGGGGAGCCGCCCGATCGCGAGGACGTGGAGGGGTGATGGCGGACGGGTGGAGGATCTGAGAAGCTCCGGGAATGACGCACCGACGGCGTCGGAACGACCACCGCCCTCCGGCGCCCCAGGTGCTGCCCCCGACGCCCGGGCTGCCCGGGCCGGCCGACCCGCCCGCGGTCATCCGGTCGGTGGGTGACGCCGTCGAGGGCGCCCGGCGCGCCCGGCGCCCGGTCACGCTGGTGATGATCGAGGTCGACGCCCAGGGTGAGGCCGACGCGGCCATGGCCCGCCTGTTGGGGCAGGTCCGCCGCGTGGTGCGGCGCACCGACGGCGTGTGGCGCTTCGGCGAGCAGTCGATCGCGATCATGCTGATGGACGCCGACGGGCCCTCGGCCGAGCCGGCGCTCGCCCGGATGCGCCTGCGCCTGCGCGAGGACCGGCACCTGACCCTCCGCATGGGGCGCGCCGCCGCGGCCCCCGGCATCGACGCCGAGTCGCTCCTCGATCTCGCGCGCGCCGACATGCGCGAGGTCATGCACGCCTAGGGGCCTGTCCACAAAGTCGACCCGCCACCCGTCGGCTGCATCGCGGCGCACCTCGGCACCCTCGGAATCGCATGTACCACCAGTACATGCGACGTCCTCGAGGTCACCGATCTGCTTGCGATTCGCTCCCCGGGAGGCGGGTCTTGGTTCATGGACAGGCCCCTCGTCCCGTTCTCCCCCGGGCGCCCGGGAGGATCGGCCATCATCGGGTCGTCGAGGCCACGAGGGACCGGGAGGCGCACGGGATGCGGGTGGCGATCGTGGGGGCGAGCGGGCTGATCGGCCGGCGGCTGGTGGCCGCGCTGGTCGCCCGGGGCGACGCGGTGGTGCCGGTCTCCCGGCGCGCCGGCGCGGTGGACGGGGTCGCCGCGGTGACGTGGGACCCGGTGGCCGGGCCGCCGCCCGCGGCGATGCTCGACGGGGTGGACGCGGTGGTGAACCTGGCCGGCGCGTCCATCGACGGCGGCCGCTGGACCGCCGAGCGCAAGCGGCTCATCCGCGACAGCCGCGTGATCACCACCGGCCGCATCGCCGACGCCCTGGCCGCCGGCGGCGGCCCGCGGGTGCTCGTGAACGGGAGCGCGGTCGGCTTCTACGGCAGCCGGGCGGAGGAGGTCGATGAGACCTCCGCACCCGGAACCGGCTTCCTGGCCGACACCTGCGTCGAGTGGGAGGCCGCCGCGGCGCCGGCGGCGAGCGGCGGGGTGCGGGTGGTGCTCGCGCGCACCGGCATCGTGCTCGCCCGCGAGGGCGGCGCGCTGCCGCGGCTGGCCACGGTGACGAAGATGTTCATGGGCGGTCCCCTCGGCGGCGGGCGCCAGTGGATGCCCTGGATCGCGATGGAGGACCAGATCGGGCTGCTGCTGGCCTGCCTGGCGGACGATCGCTACCGCGGCCCGGTCAACCTGACCGCGCCGCATCCGGTGCGCCAGCGCGAGTTCGCAGCCGCGCTCGGGCGGGTGCTCGGGCGGCCGTCGCTCGTGCCCACGCCGGCCGTGGCGGTCAAGGCCATGATGGGGGAGATGGCCGAGATCGCCCTGGAGGGCCAGCGCGCCCTGCCGAAGGTGGCCCTCGCCAACGGCTACGCCTTCCGGTGCACCGACCTGGAGACGGCCATCCGCGCGGAGCTTCGCCAGGAGGCGCCGGCGACCGCCTGACCGCCGGGCGGGGCCCGGTTTCTATCCGGGCGACGGCGGGACGCCCGCAGCCGATTGTCAAACCGGACCGTCGGCGTCCCGTACCTCGCGCCGCGGCTCAGGTGGGTCACCCGGCCGCCGACCCCCGATGTGCGCCGAGCGCCTCCGGGCGACTCGACGCGCTCCCGGAGGCGAGGATGAGGGTGCCGGGATCGTGCGTCTGGACACGAGACGGTCACAGGAGAAGGGGCGGCGGCCCGTCGCGAGATCCTGCCTGGCCCTCGTCCTCGCCGTGCTCGCGCTCACCGCCCGTGGCGGGGCGGGGGCCGAGGTGGACCTGGCCACCGCACCCGGCTTTCGCATCACCGGGCCCACCGCCGGCGACGGCGCCGCGGGCATGTCGGTGGCGCCGGCCGGCGACGTGAACGCCGACGGCCGGCCCGACGTCATCGTGGGCCTCGCGGCCGCCGACCCGCTGGGGCGGGCCGGCGCCGGGGCCGCGTACGTGGTGTTCGGGCGGCCCGGGCTGGCGACGGTGGACCTCGGGTCGCTCGGGGTGGGGGGCTTCCGCGTCGCCGGGGCGGCGGCGGGCGACGCGGCGGGGACCCGGGTGGCCGGGGCGGGCGACGTGAACGGCGACGGGCGCGCCGACATCGTGATCGGCGCTCCGGGCGCGGACCATGCCGGCCGCGTGGACGCCGGCGCGGGTTACGTCGTGTTCGGGACGTCCTCGACGGCCGGCGTGGACCTGGCCGCCCTGGGCGGGTCCGGGTTCCGCATCGACGGCGCGGCGGCGGGCGACCGTGCGGGGGCGTCGGTGGCCCGGGCGGGCGACCAGGACGGCGATCGAATGGACGACATCGCGCTCGGCGCCCCCGGCGCCTCGCCCTCCGGCGCCGGTTCCGGAGCCGCCTACGTCGTGCTCGGCCGCGCCGCCACCTCGGCGGTCGACCTCGCGAGCCTGCAGACGGCGGCCTACCGCATCCGCGGTGCGGCGGCCGGGGACGCCGCGGGGACCGACGTCGCCCCGGCGGGGGACGTCGACGGCGACGGCCGCCCGGATGTGGTGGTGGGCGCCCCCGGCGCCGACCCCCAGGCGCGCTCCGGAGCCGGGTCCGCCTATGTGGTCCCCGGTCAGCGCATCGCCGCGCCCGGCACCACGGTCGCGCTCGCCTCACTCGCGAGCCCGGGGGTCCGGGTGGACGGGGCGACGGCGGGTGACGGGCTCGGCACCGCCGTGGCGGGGGCGGGCGACCTGGACGGCGACGGCCGCGCCGACCTCGTGCTGGGCGCGCCCGGGGCGGACCCGGCCGGCCGGGCGGGCGCGGGATCGGCCCATCTGGTCGTGCTCACCCCCGGCGTCGGGGCCGTCGACCTCGCGGTGCCGGGGGCGGGCCTCCACGTGGGCGGCGCCGCGGCGGGCGACGCCCTGGGGACGGCCGTCGCCGGTGCGGGGGACCTGGACGGCGACGGCCGGCCCGACGTCCTGGTCGGCGCGCCCGGGGCCGATCCCCACGGCCGCGCCGGCGCCGGATCGGCGTACGCGGTGCGTGGGCGCACGAGCGGCATCGGGGTCGACCTCGCGGCCCTCGCGGCGGCCGACGGGTTCGCGGTCTCGGGGGCCGTGGCCGGTGACGGTGCGGGCCACGGCGTCGCGGTCCTGGGCGACGTGGACGCCGACGGCCGCCCCGAGCTCGCCGCGGCGGCCCCGGGCGCCGGGTCCGCGGGACTCGAGGGCGCCGGGGTCGCCGCCGCCGAGTCGCTCTCCGCGGGCCTTCCCGCGGCGGCCACCGGCGAGGCGGACCTCACCGCGGACGGCGTCCGGCTCACGGGCCATGCCGGCCCGGAGGGCCGTGCCGCGACGTGGTGGTTCGAGTACGGCCCCACCACCGGGTACGGGCAGACGACCCCTCCGATCGCCCTCGACCCCGGGGTGACCCCGGTGGCGGTGGAGGCGACGGTCGGCAGCCCCGGCCCCGGTGCGACGCTCCACGCCCGCCTGGTGGTCCGCGACGCCGAGGGGCACACCGCGCGCGGGACCGACCAGGCCGTGGCGGGCGGCTGGTATGCGGCCGGCTGGCGGCGGCGGCGGGCGGTCGTCGCCGCACCCGCCCCGGCCGGGGCGCTCGCCGACTTCCCGCTGCTGGTGCGCCTGACCGACCCCGCATTGGCCGGCCGGGTGCAGGGCGACGCCGACGACGTGCTCCTGACCGCGGCCGACGGCACCACCCGCCTGGCGCACGAGGTGGAGCGCTACGACGCGACCACCGGCGAGCTGGTGGTGTGGGTCAAGGTGCCGGAGCTCTCGGCGTCCGGCACCACGACCCTCTTCCTGTACTACGACAACCCGGCCGCCGCATCGCAAGAGCAGGCCGCCCAGGTGTGGTCCAACGGGTACGCGCTGGTCCACCACTACGGCGAGAGCACCCACTGCGGGCCGTTCCGCGACTCCTCCGGGAACGGCAACGACGCGGCCTGCGCGGCCGGCGCGTCCCCGGCGTCCGCCGCCGCCCAGATCGGGCGCGGCCTGGTGTTCGACGGGGTGGACGACCACCTGACCGTGGCCGCCTCACCGTCGCTCGACGCCCTGGGCGATGTCTTCACCGTGCAGGCCTGGGTCAGGCGCGCGTCCCCCGGGACCTGGGACACGGTGTGGACCAACGGCGACAACGCGGGGGCCTGGGGGCTGCAGATCGCCGACGCGGCCTGGGGGGAGGGCCCGGACCTCTACATCGAGGGGTCGGGCGACTACGTGGGGCCCACGCGGATCATCGCGCCCAGGGACCACCTCGTCTCCGCGAGCCACTCCGCCGCGGTGACCGGCCAGAACACCTTCGTCCACCTCGACGGGCTGCTGGAGACGGCCACGCTGACCGGCCCGGTCGGCCCGCCGTCAGGCGTGAAGCTCGTGGGCGCCTGGAAGGGCGGCATCGACCACCTGCCCGGCGTGCTGGACGAGCTGCGCCTGTCGAACGTGGTGCGCTCCGTGGCGTGGCTGCGGGCCGAGGCGGTGAGCCAGGCGCCGGGGAGCGACTTCACCCGGTTCGCGCCCGAGCAGCGGACCGACCCGGTGGCCCCGTCCGCGCCCGCGGTGGCCGGGGGCTCGCTCGCCTGGCGGCGCGGGCCGGTCACCCTGAGCGCCGCGGGGGTCGACGACGCGGGCGGGTTCGGGATCACCGGGTATGAGCACCGCACCTCCGCCGATGGCGGCGAGACGTGGAGCACCCCCGCCGCCGGGGACGAGGTCACCGTGTCCGCCGACGGCGAGACGCGGGTGCAGTTCCGCTCGGTCGACGGGGGCGGCAACCGCTCCTCCTGGGCGCCGGCCCCGGGGGCGGCGGCGGGGACGGTCCGGATCGACGCCGTCGCGCCGAGCACGCCCGCGGTGGGTGGGGGGTCGGCGGCCTGGCAGAGCGTCGGGTCGGTGACCCTCACCGGCTCGGGATCCTCCGACGCACGCACGGGCGTGGCGGGGTATGAGCACCGGACCTCGGCCGACGGCGGCGCGGGCTGGACCGACCCGGCGGCCGGAGCCACCGCGGTGGTGGGCGCCGAGGGCGAGACGATGGTGCAGATGCGGGCGGTGGACGGGGTGGGGAACCGCTCCGCCTGGTCCCCGGACCCGGGGGCCGCGCCGGCCATGGCGCGGATCGACCGGACCCCGCCCGCGGTTCCCGCCGGCCTGGCCGCCCCCAGCCCCACGACCGCGCCGCCCGCCCTCACGTGGGGTGCGGTGGCCGGCGCGAGCATCTACCGGGTGCTCCGGGACGGGTCGCCGGTGGCCGAGGTGGCCGTGCCCGCCTTCACCGAGCCCGCGCTCCCGCCGTTCGCGACCCATGCCTACCGGGTGGTCGCCGTGGACGCCGCGGGGAACGCGTCCGCCGCCGCCGGGCCGATCGGCGTCGAGGTGGTGCCCGTGGACACGACCCCGCCGGACACCACGATCACCGCCGGTCCCTCGGGGCCCACGCGCGATGCGGGTCCCGCGCTGGCCTTCACCGACGACGGGTCCGGCACGGGGTATGAGTGCCGCCTGGACCCGGGCGCCTGGACGGGGTGCACGAGCCCCTGGCGGCCCGGGCCCCTGGCCGATGGCGACCACGCCGCCCAGGTGCGGGCGTTCGACGCCGCCGGCAATCGCGACCCATCGCCGGCCGTCCGTGCGTTCACCGTCGACACCGTGGCGCCCGACCCCCCCGTGGTGAGCGCGGCCGGCGATCCCACGGTCGCCCTCTCCTCCGGGCTCGGGCGGGTCCGCATCCAGGTGACCGGCGACGCCGGGACCACCCGCGTCCTGGTGCGCCGCGGCGCGACGACCGTGCACGACGGCGCGGCCGGCGAGGTGGTCGACGACGGCCTGGCCGACTCGGCCATTCACGCCTACACCGTCACCGCCTTCGATGCGGCCGGCAACGCCTCCCTTCCGGTGGCCACGGCGGCGGCGACGCCGGACCGCACCCCGCCGGGCGCGGCCTCGGTGCCCGTGGGGGGCGGCTCCCCGGTCGCCCTGACCTGGCCCGCGCTCGCCGGCGCGACCGGCTATGTCGTCCGGGTGGGCGAGCGTGAGCACCCGACCCCCGCCCGCGCGCTCACCGACCCGACCGCGGTCGACCTCGCCGCCCCCGCGCCGCCCGCGGGGCTTCGCGCCCGCACCGGGCCCGCGGGGACGATCGCGGTCGCCTGGACGGCGCCTGAGGACGCCGCCACGCCCTACCCGGCCCAGGTGCGCGGCCTGGACGACGAGGGCAACGCCGGGCCGTGGTCACCGACTGCGGCGGTCGAGGCGCGCTCGGGCGTGGCCGGGTACCGCGTGCTCGCGGACGGGCGGACGGTGGCCGAGACCACGGCGACGGAGGCCGCCGTCGCCCCGCCCGCGCCCGGCGCCGCGCAGGAGATCCGGATCGTGGCCGTCGACCGCGCCGGGAACGGCTCGGTGCCCTCCGCGCCGCTCCTGGTGCGCACCGAGCCCGCCCCGCCGCCCGCGTCCGCGCCTCTGCCGGACCGGACCGCTCCGACTCCGCTGCGGGTGCGGGTCGCGGCGACGCCGGCGGTGGTGCGCCCGGGCATCCCGGTCGTGTTCACCGCGAGCGTGGAGGGCGCGGACATCGGGTCGGCCGTGTGGCGCTTCCCGGGGGGCACCTCGGCCCGCGGAGCACGCGCCACGCTCGCCTTCGCGGCGCCCGGGGTGCAGCAGGTCGACGTGGAGGTCACGGCGACGGACGGCCGCACGGGCTCGGCGTCCGTCACGGTGGTGGCCGACGCCGCCCCGCCCACGATCCGCCTGGTGCGGGCGGGGCGGCGCGTGCGCCTGGTGGTGTCCGACGACCGATCCGGCATCGCGTCGGTCCAGGTCGCCACCGGGACCGGCCGGCTGCGGCCGATGCGCGGTGGCCTGGTCGTCCTGCCCGCCGCCGGCGGGGTCGTGCGGGTGCGGGCCCGTGACGCGGCGGGGAACGTCCGCGCCCTCACCCGGCGCTACCAGCGGGCCCGCTAGCCGAAGACCACGAGCGGGTTGGCGCGGCGCGCGGCGATGTGCAGGTGGGCCACGCCGTTCGCCGCGCCCGAGCGGCCGATGACCTCCCCCCGCCGCACGGCCTGCCCCGGGCGGACGCGGATGCTCCTCAGGTGCGCGTAGAACCAGGTGTCGCGCCGGCCCTCGAGCGTGAGCCGCAGGCCGGCGAACCGCGGGTCGCGGCTGCGGGAGCGGCCCATGGGCCCCCCGATGACCCCGTCCTCGGTGGCCCGCACCGGGGTGCCCACCGGGACCGCGATGTCGATCGCACGGTCGCTCTGCCAGTTGCCCAGGCGGTGGGTGCCCGTGCGGGGGCTCCCGATGCGCACGCCGCGGACCGCGAGCGGGTAGGCGACGGTGCCCGGCCGCACCCGTGGGCCCGGGACCGGGGCCGGCCGGCGGGGCGACGGGGCCTCCGCCTCCGGCTCGGGCTCCGGCTCGGCCCCCCAGGGATCCTCGTCCGGGGGCGCCTCCTCAGGGTCCTCCCCGGCCCATCCGGGATCCGCGTCGGGCGGCGCCTCCTCCCACCAGCCCGGTGCCGGCTCATCCGGCGCCTCGGGCCAGGCCTCCGCGGTCGCGGCGGCCGGGAGGACGAGGGCGCCCGCGGCGGCGACGATGCCGGCGAGCCGGAGGGGGAGCGGGCGAGCGGGGGGCATGTGGGGCGCATCGGCACCTCCCGCCCGTCCATCAACCCCCCGGCGCCCTCACGGTCAGTCCTCGCGCGGGAACAGCTTGGCCAGCTCGGTCTCGATGACCAGCCAGCTCTCGCGCATATGCGTGGTGTTCACCCGGTACCGCGCCCCGGGCAGGCCGCGGGCGAGCTTCGTCTTCTCGAGGTCCCCGGTCTCGCGCACGTCGGCCAGGAGCTGCCGGTACTCGCCCACCATCTCGCCGAGCTGGAAGTGCCGCATCTGCTGCTCGGCCATCATGGCGTCGATGCGGTCGAACGCGGCGTCGTCACTCACGGCGGGGCTCCTCGGGCGTCCGGGTGCGCAGGGTGGGCGATGCTAACGTAAGCCCGCTTCTGGAGGGGGATTAGCTCAGCTGGGAGAGCGCCGCCTTTGCAAGGCGGAGGTCAGGGGTTCGATCCCCCTATCCTCCACTCCCCGCCGGGCCGGAAGAACCCGCATGGGAGAACGGTTCTCCGCCCTTCCCGCCCGTGCGCCACGCGGTGCCGCCAGGTGCCACCGACGGCCGGATCGGAACCAGAATGGAACCGGGAATCCGGTCACGAGACCGCGCCCAGGTCGCGCTCCAGGGCCTCCGCGCAGGTCACCTCGCCCGGGCGCGCTGTTGGGACGAACCCAGAACGGGGTGTCGTAGTCCGCGTAGCGGAAGGCGGTGAGCTCGCGGTCGGGGAAGGCAGAGCGCGCGAGCTCAGTCGCCATGCTGCGCGCGGCCGCCACGCGCGGCGGCCAGCAGGTCGGCCTCGCGCGCCGGGTCGTCCAGGAGTGCCACCGGTGCGTTTCCGTCAAGGTCCGCCCGCGGACGGTCGAACCAGGCGACGACCCCCGCGCGTCTGAGGTCGGGAAGACGGTACTCTGGCGGGGCGACTTAGGCGTCCACTGCTTCCAGAACACGCTACTGCGCGTCCGCAGTAGAGGGCCTGATCCGGCGTACTTGGCCTTGGTGCTCCAGGGGGCCGCGCTCTCCGGAGTACTCGGTCGGATGGCGGCAGGCGTCGGGATTCATCACCTTGGAGCGTCGCGCCTAGCTGG
>JALOLS010000145.1 GCA_025455865.1 Thermoleophilia bacterium | reverse complement strand
CCCCGTCGCCGTGGCGGTCGAGCGCCCGGCGGACGGCGTGGGCGGCCTCCAGCGGGTCGCCGCCGTCGCCCGGGGGCGGGGCCGCGGCCGACGTGAGCGGCCGGCGCCGGCCGAGCTCGGCGGCGAGCAGGCGGGCCCGCTCCCCCGGGCCGAGTGACCCGTAGGGCTGCCGCTCCTCGCCGGCGGCGTCCACCAGCCGCCCCACCGCGTCCTGGATGCGTCCCGAGTGGTCGCGCACGTCCAGCGTGGCCAGGCCGAAGCCCGCCAGGGCAACGCGGCGGGTGGCCCGGGCGAGCGGGCCGTCCGCGATCCGGGCGCCGCCGTGCTCGCGCAGGGAGCGCCCGGCCAGGGCGAGGTCGGCGGCCAGGTCCGGCGCGCCCGCATACCCGCCCGCGCCGCCGCCGCCGGCCATGCGCTCCCGGGTCGCGCGCACCCGCGCGGCGGCCTGACGGCAGAGCATCCGGTAGGGCTCCTCGCCGTAGCGGCGGACCCAGGCGGCCTCGACCTCCGGGAAGGCGGCCCGTCCCTCGGCCAGGCGCGCCTCGAGCTCCGCCGACGCGCCGGCCAGGCGCGATGAGGTCGACAGCTCGCGCGCGAGCCCGTCGAGCGTCGCCTCGGCCATCCCCAGGGCGTGGTCGTGCAGCAGCCCGAGCACCTCCAGGGTCACCGCGGCGGTCACGAACGGGTTGCCGTCCCGGTCGCCTCCGGCCCAGGTGCCGAACCGGACCGGCCGCGCGGAGGGCGGGAGCCCGACCCCGATGCGGGCGAGCTCGGCCGCCAGGCGCTCCACCGCCTCGGGCGCGGCCTCGCCGGCCAGGCGGGTGAGGTACCAGATCGCCGTCTCGGCCTCCTCGATGGGCGGCGGCCGGTCGCGCCGCAGCTCATCGGTCTGCCAGAGCAGGGTGACCGCCTCGGCCAGCCGGGCGTCGGCGTCGGCCCGCGCGCCGGCGGAGGCCCCGGCCCGGGACTCCAGCAGCCCGCCGATCTCGCGCAGGCGCGAGAGCACCGAGCGGCGGGTGGCCTCGGTGGGGTGGGCGGTCAGCACCGGGCGGACCGCGAGCCGGGCGACGGCGGCCTGGACCTCGGCCCGGGGGAGGTCCGCGGCGGCGATGCGGTCGGCCGCGGCGGCGAGCGGGGATCGGCCCCGGTCGCGATCGGCGAGCTGCCAGACCCGGTGCACCTGCTCGGCCACGTTGGCCAGGTGGAAGTGGACGCCCAGGGCACGCACCACGTCGGTGAGCAGGTCCAGGTCCGCGGTCACCGCGGTCCCGGGGTCGCCGGCGCGGGCGGTGGCGACCGCCCGGGCGAGCCGCTCCCCGCCCTGCTCGGCCAGCACGTCGGCGAGGACCCCCTCGAGGAGGGCGAGGTCGGCGGCCAGGGCGTCGACGCGGACGTCGGGGCTCACGTGGGCGAGGGTACCGGGTGGCCGGGTCTAGAATCCGCCCTCGTGTCCGCCACCAGCCCCATCGGCGCCCTGGCCGCCGCCATCGCCGAGGAGGCCCGCGCGCTCGGCGGCGACGGGGCCCCCGAGGTCGTCCTCACCCCGCCGGCGAACGCCGCGTTCGGGGACCTGGCCACCAACGTGGCCATGATGCTGGCCCGCTCGGCCCGCCGCGCCCCGCGCGACCTGGCGGTCGACCTGGCCGGCGCGCTCACCGCCCGGGCGGACCTGGCCGGGCGGCTGGAGCGGGCCGAGGTGGCCGGTCCCGGGTTCGTCAACCTCACCCTCGCCCCCGCGTGGTTCGCCGAGGCGCTCCGTGCGATCGTCGCGGCCGGCGACGCCTACGGCGCCGGGCAGGCGGCCCCGCCCGAGCGGGTGCTGATCGAGTTCGTCTCGGCCAACCCCACCGGCCCCCCGCACGTCGGCCACGCCCGCCAGGCGGCCTACGGCGACTCGCTCGCGCGCGTGCTGGAGTTCGCCGGGCACCGGGTCGAGCGTGAGTTCTACGTGAACGACTACGGGCGCCAGATGGAGCTGTTCGGGGTCTCGGTGGCGGCGCGCTACGGCGAGATCGTCGGCACGCCCATCCCGGTGCCCGAGGGCGGCTACCAGGGCGACTACGTGGCCGGCGTCGCCCGGGCGCTCCACGGCGAGGTCGGCGCGCGCTTCCGCGGCCGGCTCGACCCCATGGACCCCGAGGCCCTCGCGTTCTTCACCGATCGCGGCCGGGACCTCATGCTGGAGGCCATCCGCGGGGAGCTCGCCCGGTTCCGGGTGCGCCACGACGCCTACTTCTCCGAGCGCAGCCTGCACGAGGCGGGCCGGGTGCGCGAGGGGGTCGGGACCCTCGAGCAGGCCGGGGAGGCCTACCGGGCCGACGGCGCGCTGTGGTTCCGCGCGAGCGCCTACGGCGACGAGAAGGACCGGGTGCTGGAGCGCTCCGACGGCACCACGACCTACCTCGCGGCCGACGTGGCCTACCACCTGGAGAAGGCGGCGCGCGGCGCCGACCGGCTCATCGACGTGCTCGGCGCCGACCACCACGGCTACGTCGCGCGCCTGCGCGCGGTGCTCGCCGCCGGCGGGCACGACCCCGACATGCTCGAGGTCCCCATCATCCAGCTGGTCAGCCTGAAGGACCGCAAGATCAGCAAGCGGGCCGGGGTCATGGTCACCCTGCACGACCTGATCGACGACATCGGCGTCGACTGCGCACGCTTCTTCCTGGTCCAGCGCTCGCACGAGACGGCGCTCGACATCGACCTGGATCTCGCCCGCGAGACCAGCCAGGAGAACCCCGTCTACTACGTGCAGTACGTGCACGCGCGCATCCGGGGGATCCTCGACCAGGCCCCGCCGGCGCCGCCGGAGGACCCCGCCCCGCCGCCGGCGCTCGACCCGGCCGAGCGGGCGCTGGTGCTCCGCCTCGCCGGCTGGCCCGCCGCCGTGCGCGAGGCCGAGACGCGCCGGGCGCCGCACCGGATCGCCGCGGAGCTCATCGCCCTGGCCGGCGACTTCCACGCCTTCTACCACCGCTGCCGGGTGGTGGGGGAGGCCCCGGAGGTGGAGGCCTTCCGCCTGGACCTCTGCCGGGCGACGGCGTCGGTGGTGCGCTCCGGGCTCGCCCTGCTCGGGGTGGAGGCGCCCGAGCGGATGTAGCGGCGGGGCCTACCCGGCCCGTCCCACCGCCTCGGCCAGGGCCGCCCGCAGCGCGACGTCGCGGGGGTCGCCGGAGAGATCCATCCCCATCCGGCTCGTGACGTAGCCGTAGCCCAGCCCGAGCCCCGGGTCGGCGTAGCCCATCGCGCCGCCCGCCCCGGGGGCCCCGAACGCGCCCGGGTGGCCGAAGGGGAAGGATGTGCTCGGCTGCATGAAGCCCAGGGAGAACCGGACCGGGCCGCCGAAGAGCTCATCGTGGAATCCGCGCCGCGCCGGCGTCGCCGGCGCGCGCAGGGCGGCGATCGTCTCCGGGCGCAGCCCGAGCGCGGTGCCGCCCGTCGCGAGGCAGCCGTAGAGGCGCGCGAGGGCCCGGGCGGTCGCGACGCCGCCACCCGAGGGGGCCTCGAGCTCACGCGCGACCACCCGCTCCGGGTCGAGGTAGAAGCTCGTGCCGGGATTGGCGATCAGCGAGCGGTGCAGGACCGACCGGGGGTTGAGGGCCGCGAGCATCATGCCCGGCGGCATCGAGGTGAGGCGCCGCCAGAGGCCGGGGGGCTCGAGCGGCGCGATGCGCCGGTCGGGGAGGTCCGCGGGCACGCGGATGAAGGCGTCCAGGGCGAGCGGCGCGGCGATCTCCTCGGCGAAGACCCGCCCCAGGGTGCGGTGGGCGGGATCGACCCGCCGGATGATCTCGCCCTGGTAGAAGCCGAGGCTGATCGCGTGGTAGGCCTGGCGCTCTCCGGGGGGCCAGACCGGCCGCTGGCGGGCCATGACCCCGGCCAGGCGGTCCAGGTCGCCCACCACGGCCCGGTCCACCGGCTCGTCGAACGCGAACAGCCCGGCCTGGTGGGCGAGGAGCCCGCGGACGGTGATCCGCTCCTTGCCGGCCTGGGCGAACTCGGGCCAGTACGCCCCGACCGGCTCGTCGTAGTCGATCCACCCCCGCGAGTGGGCGAGCGCCATCACCGCGGCGGCGAGGCCCTTGGTGGCCGAGTGGAGGATGCCCAGGGTGTCCTCGCGCCACGGCTCGCCCGTCGCCCGGACGCGCCGGCCGCCCCACAGGTCGACCACCCGCTCCCCGCCGATCTCCACGCAGCACGCCCCGCCGAGCTCACCGCGGTGGGCGAGGTTCTCCGCGAAGGCCGCCCGCACCGGCGCAAAGCCCGGGCTCACGGCCCCCTCGATCCGGGCCACCGACGTGAGCGCCGGCATGACCCACCTCCCCGTTCGCACGCCTCACCACGACCATAGGCCGGGCCGGCGGCCGTCACGCCCGGGTGCGCGGCCCCGACGGCTCGCCCGGGGTGGCATCCGCTACCCTCTCCGGACCTTCGCGGACGTAGCTCAGCTGGCAGAGCGCGGGCTTCCCAAGCCTGAGGTCGCGGGTTCGATCCCCGTCGTCCGCTTCTCTCCGCGCCGCACCACCCAGCGGCCTCCTGCCCCGGCACGGCGCACCGATCCACCGGCGCCCGCCGGTTCTGACCCGCCCGCGCCTCGATTAGGTTCGAGGGCAGGACGCGCATGCTCGCGCGTCCACGAGGAGGTGGTGCCGGATGAACAGGTCCTCGATGGTGGTGGCCGTCGTCGCGGCGGTGGCCGCCGGCTGCGCGGTCGGGGCCGCCGCCCTGGCCGAGAGCGGTCCGGTCGCGGGGAGCGGCTCCGCGGGAGCCGGTGAGGTGGGCATGGTCGAGAGCGCGGTGGTCCGGGGGCCCCGGGGTCCGCGCGGCCTTCGCGGGCCTCGCGGCCTCCGTGGCCCGCGCGGCCTTCCCGGGGTCGCCGGTCCGGCCGGCCCGGCCGGCGCGCGGGGGGCGACCGGCCCAACGGGGCCGACGGGGCCCACCGGCCCCCCCGGCCCGGCCGGGTCGGCGCGGGCCTACGGCTTCATCAACACGAACACCGTGGGCAACGTGCCCGAGCTCACCCGTGCGAAGGGCATCGCCGCGGTGAGCCGGCTCTCGGCCGGCGAGTACTGCGTCACGCTCGACGCCTCCATCAGCGCGCTGACCGCGGCGCCCCAGGTGACGAAGGAGTACTGCCAGTCACCG
>JALOLS010000058.1 GCA_025455865.1 Thermoleophilia bacterium | reverse complement strand
ATCCCCCGGGCCATCGGCATCGCCTTCGCGGTCGCCCTCGCGGTCTACGCCGCGGTCGCGGTGGCGCTGCTCCTGGTGCTCGGACCCGCGGGCATCGCGGCGGCCCCCGACCCCCTCGCCCGGGCGGTCGAGGAGGCCCTCGGTGGTGGTGGCTGGGTGGTGCGCGCCGGCGGGGCCGTGGCCGGCTGCTCGGTGCTCCTGGCCCTGCTCGCCGGGGTGAGCCGCACCATGTTCGCGATGGCCGCGAACGGCGACCTCCCCCGCCCCCTGGCCCGGGTCCATCCGGTGCGCCGCGTCCCCCACGTGGCCGAGGTCACCGTCGCCCTCATCGTGGTCGCCGTCGTGGCCCTGGCCGACCTGCGCCAGGCCATCGGCTTCAGCTCGGTGACCGTGCTCGCCTACTACGCCATCGCCAACGCCTGCTCGCTCACCCTGCGCCCGGCCGAGCGGCGCTTTCCTCGGGTCGTCCCCGTCGCCGGCCTGATCGGATGCCTGGCCCTCGCGGTGGCGCTCCCGTGGGAGACGGTGCTCACCGGGGCCGGGGTGCTGGCGGCCGGCGCCCTCGTGTGGATCAGCGGGCCGAGGAGGCGCGGCGGCGGACCGGCGCCCGGTCCAGCAGGAGGTCCCGGGCCGCGTTCAGCGCCACGGTGAGCTGCTCGGCCTGGGCGCGGATCTGGGGGTGGAGGTCCGCCACGCGGTCCGGGTGGCAGCGCACCACGGCCTCACGCCAGCAGCGCTCCACCTCACGAGCCGAGGCGCCGTCGGCGACACCCAGGATGCTGGCCGCCTCGGCACGGGTCGTGGGCGGGCGCCGGGGGACGGCGCGCGGGCCCGCCTTCGGCGCCTCGCGACGGGCGCGGCCGAGGCGTGCCCGCTCGGCCTGCACGTCGGCCCACTCGCGCTCCAGTCGCACGCGCTCGCCGGCCAGGCGCTCGCGCTCCTCGCGGACCTCCTCGGCCAGCTCGATCAGGCGCCGGTCGCGGGCGGCGGAGTCCTCGCGGAGCGCGCCGAGCATGGTGTCCGGATCCGGATCGGGCGGCGCGTCACCGGGGACCGGGCGGCCCTGCCCCCAGTGGCCGTCGCGCACGTGGCCGATGACCTCCTCCAGCGCGTGGTGGGCACCGTTGCCCTGGGTGGGGCCGTCGGAGGGGCCCAGGCGCACCAGGCGCACGCTCTCCCACGCGGGCTCCAGGACGAAGCTCGCCGAGGACCGGCCGCCGACGAGCACCCGCCGCTCGGGCCGGGCCCGGTGGCCGAGCAGGGAGAAGCGCGCGCCCTCACCGCCGGTGCCGCGGATGGCCGCGAGCTCGTCGGCGAGGTCCCGCAGGCGCCGGGCCACCTCGCGCCCGTCCGGGCCGGGGCCGCGGTCGGCCTGGGCGGCCGCGAGCGCCTCGTCGAGGCCCTCGGCCCCGGCGAGCTGGCCCACGGCGAGGACCGTCCACCAGCGCGCCCAGGGGTCGTCGGCCGCGGCGGCGGCCACCCGGCCGGCCTCGGCGGGGTGGTCGAGCGCGAGCAGCGCCCCGGCGAGCGCCGCACGGGCGCGCGGGTCGCCCTGGGCGGCCGGCACGCCGAGCAGGGCGACCTGGCGCCAGCGCTGGCCGGGCGCGCGGGCCGGCGCGGGGCCGGCGGCGGCGAGGAAGGGGTCGGTCACCGGTCCAACGGTAGCGAAGGGGTCCCGGCGGGTCAGCGGCCTCTACCCTGACCCTCCACCGTCCAGGGAGCGCGCATGAACCGCCTCGCCACCGAGAGCAGCCTCTACCTGCGCCAGCACGCCGAGAACCCGGTGGACTGGTACCCGTGGGGCGAGGAGGCCTTCGCGCGCGCGGTGGCCGAGGACCGGCCGGTGCTGCTGTCGGTGGGCTACAGCTCCTGCCACTGGTGCCACGTGATGGCCCATGAGAGCTTCGAGGACGAGGCCGTGGCGGCGGTGATGAACGAGCTGTTCGTCAACATCAAGGTCGACCGCGAGGAGCGCCCCGACGTGGACGCGCTCTACATGCAGGCCACCGTGGCCATGAGCGGCCACGGCGGCTGGCCGATGACCGTGTTCCTCACCCCGGACCGCCGGCCGTTCTTCGCGGGCACCTACTTCCCCAAGGTCGCCCGCCAGGGCATGCCCGGGTTCATCGACGTGTGCCGGGGCGTGGCCGACGCCTACCGCAGCCGGCGCGGCGAGGTCGACGCCCAGGCGGCCGAGGTGGAGCGCCGGCTGGAGGCCGGCGCGCGCCGGACCCCGGCCGAGTGGGAGCCCACCCCGGACCTGATCGACGACGCGGTGATCGGGATGGCGCGGGCGTTCGACCCCCAGGAGGGCGGGTTCGGCGGCGCGCCCAAGTTCCCGCCGTCGCTCGCCCTGGAGCTCCTGCTGCGCCGGGCGTGGGCGCGGCCGGACGACGTGCACGTGCGCGAGATGGCCGAGCTCACGCTCCAGAAGATGGCCGCGGGGGGCATCCGCGACCAGATCGGCGGCGGCTTCCACCGCTACAGCGTGGACGGCGTCTGGCTGGTGCCGCACTTCGAGAAGATGCTCTACGACAACGCCCTGCTCGCCCGCGACTACGCCCTGGCCCACCGGGTCACCGGGGGCGAGCACCACCGGCGGGTGTGCGAGTCGACCCTCGACTACCTGCTCCGGGAGATGCGGGTGGCCGGCGGCGGGTTCGCCGCGGCCCAGGACGCCGACTCGCCCGGCGGCGAGGGCGCGTTCTTCGTCTGGACCCCCGAGGAGCTTCAGCGCATCCTGGAGCCGGCCGAGGCGCAGGCCGTGGCCATCCGCTTCGGGGTGCGGCCCGGTGGCAACTTCGAGGGCCGGAGCATCCTGCACATCGCCGCCCCGATGGAGGCGGTGGCGCGTGAGGTCGGTCGCGACGCCCCGCTCATCCTGGCCTCGGCGGCCGCGAAGATGATGGCGGCACGGGCCGCCCGCCCCGCGCCGGCCCGCGACGACAAGGTCATCGTGTCGTGGAACGGCCTGGCGATCGCCGCGCTGGCCGACGCGGGCGCCCTGCTCGGCCGCGCCGACCACCTGGACGCCGCCCGCCAGACCGCGCGGCTCATCCTGGAGCGGGCCGTGGTCGACGGCCGCCTGCACCGGGTGCTCGCCGACGGGGAGGCCCGGCACCTGGGCGCGCTGGACGACCACGCCAACCTCGCCGACGGCCTGCTCGCCCTCTACGCGGCCGACTTCGACCCGGCCTGGCTCACCGCCGCCCGGGACCTGGCCGAGCGTATGGTCGACCTGTTCGGCGACGCCGAGGGCGGCGGCTTCTACCTGGCCGGCCGCGACGGCGAGGCGCTCATCACCCGCACGCGGGATCTCGAGGACCACCCGGCGCCCGCGGGGAACTCGCAGGCGGCGTGGGTGCTCGCCCGCCTGGCGGCGCTCACCGGCGACCGGGACCTCGAGCGGACCGCGGTGCGGGCCCTCGCCCTGGTGCGCGAGGAGATGACCCGCTGGCCGCACGGCTTCGGCACCGCGCTGATCGCCGCCGACTTCCTGGCCCGGCCCCGCCGCGAGATCGCCGTGGTCGGCCCCCTGGAGGACCCCGGCACCCGGGCGCTCGTGGATGCGGCCCGCGCCGGCGCCGGTCCGTACGCCGTCATCGCCGCCGGCGACCCGGCCGACCCGGCCGCCGCCGCGGCCGCGCCGCTCTTGCGGGACCGGCCCCTGGTGGACGGGGGGCCGGCCGCGTACGTGTGCGAGCGCTTCGCCTGCCGCGCCCCGGTCACCACTCCACAGGAGCTGCGAGCCCTGCTGGCGGGCTGACGCTTCACCCCACCGGGCTCACGGATTACCCTCGCCGCGTGGGCCTCTTCGACTCCCTCGGCATCCCCAGGCGGGTGCGCGACGGCGTGCGCGGCACCGCGCGGGTGGTGTCGGCCACCGCCGCCCCCGACTCGGCCACCACCGCCAACGTGAAGATGACCCTGGTGGTGCAGGCCGAGGGGATCCCGCCCTACTCCACCGAGCTGCACACGTGGTGCCGCCTCGACCGCTGGCCGAACCCCGGCGAGACGCTGCCGGTGACCGTGGACCGGGAGGACCCGCACCGGCTGCGGGTGGAGTGGGACGAGGTGGTGCCCACCGCCGAGCGGGCGAAGGCCCAGGCCGACCGGATGGCCGAGATGCTGGGCGGCTTCGGGTCGTTCGGGACCGGGGAGCCCGGCCCGGGCGGGCCGCCGCCCGAGGTGCAGACGTTCGGGGGGCCGGGGATGAGCGGCGTGGTGGTCAACGTGAGCGGCGGGAGCCTGGACGACCCGGGGGTGGCCGAGGCGCTGCGCATGGCCGAGGCCATGACCGGGATGGACCTGGACGGCGACGGCCGGGTGGGCACCCAGACCCCGGTCCCGCCGCCCGCCTCGGCCGAGCCGCCGGTCGAGGACCGCATCGCCCGCCTGGAGCGCCTGGCCCGGCTGCGCGAGCAGGGCGCCCTCACCGACGAGGAGTTCGCGGCCGAGAAGGCCCGGGTGCTCGGCGAGCCCCCGGGCCCCGGCTCCGTCACCTGACCGCGAACGCCCGGATCACCGTGCGGCGGTTGCCCGCCGCGTCGGTGGCCACCAGCCGCACCCGGTAGCGCCCCCGGGGCAGGCGCCCCAGGCGCAGCACCGCACGCGTGGTCAGCGTGCGCGTCGCGAGGGTGCGCACCCGCACCCAGGTCCGCCCGCGCCGGCGCTGCAGCACCCCGGCCAGGCGCGCGGCCTCGCCCAGGCGCACGGTGACCGTCCGCACCCCGCGCACGACGGTGATCGCCAGCGTGCGGACCACCGGCGCCAGCGTGTCCCGCGGGACGGGCGTGGGCGTCGGCGTCGGCGGGGTGGGCGCCGGCGAGGTGGGCGCCGGCGTCGGCGGGACGGGCGCGGGCGGGGCGATCCGGGTGGTCGCCCCGGTCCAGGCCGGCCCGCTGTCGGCCGCCTCGCCGGAGGTCAGGCGCGTCGCGTCGCCGGGGAAGCGGCAGGTCGCGCCCATGCCGCAGGTGCCGGGGATGGACCAGATGTCGCCCTGCGCGGCGAAGACGATGCGATCGCCCACCACGACCGGCGAGGACGTCACGCCGTCCGGCGCGTCGAGCACCCAGGTGGTGACCGGGGGATCGGGCTGCGGTGACGGGTAGCTCCAGATGCCCGGCCCGGCGCCCCCCTCGACGACCAGCACGCGGCCGCCGTCGGGGGTGAAGGCGGGATCCGACTGCGGGGCGTCGTCGAAGCTCAGGCCCACCGGTGCGCCGCCCACGTCCTGGACCACGAGGGGCCAGGAGGTCCCGGCGAGGCAGTCGACGAACGTGTAGCGCCCGGGGGTGGCCGGGTGGGGGGCGATGGCCGCGTCGCTCGGCGCGTCGCCGGTCCGGCACGCGCCGCCGAGGTCGCCCACCGGGGCCCCCACGCCCGCGAGCGTGCGGATGCGGTCCGCGCCGCCGTTGCCGATGAAGTGCCACCCCAGCGTGGTCACGTCCCACTGGAAGTACTCGAACCGCGAGGTCACCCGGCCGTCGGGCGTCAGGTGGGGATGGGCGTCGAACGAGGTCGCCACCGGGGAGACCAGCGGCGGCTCGCTCAGCCGGCGGACGGCGCCGTTCTCCCAGATGTAGACGCCGGTGCAGAAGTTCCCGCACGCGCCCACCGGCCCCGGCGCCACCCGCACGTCCCAGGTGCCGTCGAAGGCGATCGTCGTGCCGTCGGGGCGCACGTCGGGGTGGGCCAGCACCCAGGCCCCGGTCCCGAGGTCCCCGCGGGCGATGACCCGCCGTTGGTCGGTGCCGTCGTCGGCCATCGCCCAGACCTCCGAGTCGCGCACGAAGACGATCTGGGCGGGGGCCGCCGCCGGGAGGGCGGCTCCGACGACCGCGAGCGCGGCCAGGGCCGCGACCGCCCGGCGGCGGGTGGTCCTCGATGCCGGCCGGATGCCCATGGCCCCTCCCTCCGCGACGTGAGCCCGACTCCACCCCGAACGTAGCCCCGGGGGTCGGTCCCCCCGCCCCCCGGCCGGCCGCGGCAGGACCCCCGCCCGCTCTATCGGCTATCTTCGCTGTCGCATGGTGGACCTGACGGAGATCCGGCAGTTGATCGAGGAGGCGCTCCCCGGCGCCCACGTCGAGGTGGTCGACCAGCACGGGGGCGACCACCTCGCGGCGACCGTGATCGCCCCGCAGTTCGCCGGGCTCTCCCGCATCGACCAGCACAAGCTCGTCTACGCGGCGGTGCGCCGGCGCCTGGACGACGGGTCCATCCATGCCCTCGCCCTGACCACCCGCGCCTCGGAGGGGTCGTGACCGACACCATCGCGATGACCGAGCAGGAGATCCTCGACCAGATCCAGCGCGAGGTCGCCCAGAACCGGGTCTTCCTCTACATGAAGGGCACGCCGGAGATGCCGGCCTGCGGCTTCTCGTTCCGCGTGGTGCAGATCCTGAGCCACCTGGGGGTCGAGTACGGGGCGCGGAACATCCTGGAGGACGCGCGGGTGCGGCAGGTGCTGTCCTCCTGGTCGGAGTGGCCCACGATCCCGCAGCTCTTCGTCGACGGCAAGCTGGTCGGCGGCTGCGACATCGTGACCGAGATGTTCCAGGAGGGCGAGCTCCAGAAGGTCATCGGGGAGACGGCCGCCGCCGAGTAGGCGGCGGGACGGGGCCGGGCCGGTGATCGACCCGGTCTTCGCGCCCGACGAGCCGCTCGCCGAGCTCCACGCCCACCTGGGGGGCGGCGTCGACGCCGCCACCATGTGGGAGCTCGCCCATGAGCAGGGCATCAAGGTGCCCTATCCCGACTACTGGTCGTTCGCCGCGGCGACCAGCGTGGGGTCGGGCACCGACGGCCTCGACGGCCTCGACCGCATCTACCACCTGACCGAGCTCATCCAGTCGAGCCCGGAGGGGGTCTTCCGGGCCGTGCACGGGATGATCTCCGGCGCCTACCGGTCCCAGCGCATCACCACCCACGAGGTGCGCTTCAACCCGGCCAAGCGCAACCGGGGCGGCGAGCGCGACCTGGACGCGATCGTCATGGCCGCGGTGCACGGCCTGGACCGTGCGTCCCTCGAGTACCCGGTCCGGGCCGGGATCGTCCTGATGATGGACCGGACCTTCCCGCCCGAGCTGAACGCCCAGATCGTCGAGCGGGCGGTGCGCTTCGCGTCCCGGGGCGTGGTGGCCGTCGACATCGGCGGGCCCCGCCCGCGCGGGAGCGGCGCCCCCTGGGACTACTCCGCCCTGGCCCCCCTGGTGCGCCGCGCCCGCGAGGCCGGCCTCGGCGTGACCCTGCACGTGGGCGAGGAGGGGGTGAACGCGCCGGACCCGGGCCCGTACCTGGAGGAGATGCGCCAGGCCGTCGCCCTCGGGGTGGACCGGATCGGCCACGGGATCATCGCGGCGTTCGAGCCGCGCCTGGCCGAGTCGCTGGCCGAGCGCGGGGTGGTGCTCGAGATCTGCCCCACCTCCAACGTGCGCACGCGGGCGGTGGCCGGCGAGGAGCAGGTGGCCGAGGTGGTGTTCGCCCTGCAGGCCGCCGGCGTGCCCCTGGTGGTGGCGACCGACGGGCCCGAGATGATCGGCACCCGGCTGCGGGCCGAGTACCAGCTGCTGGTGCGGCTGGGGGCGCTCACCCGCGCCCAGGCCCGCGAGGCCAACGAGCGCGCCCACCGGGTCACGTTCATCCCGGCATGAAGTGGCGCGGCAGCGGCCGCTCCACGGCGGCGAGCACGCCGACCGCCCGCAGGTAGACCTCGCCCGAGCCCGGGTAGTAGGTCATCTCCGACGCGACCCGGGTGCCGTAGGCGAGGTAGACGACCCCCTCGGGCCCGGCCCGCAGCACGTGGCACATGCCGCTCCCGGGAAGGCGCGCGACGACGTGGCCGGCCCGCAGGGCGTGCGACTCGGGGACCGCCCCGGTGGCCGCGCGCGCGGGCGTGGGCGACAGGCTCAACGTGGCCGAACCGGCGAGCAGCACGAAGAGCTCCTCCTCGGCCGAGTGGTGGTGGGGCGGCGCCCCCTCGGCGCCGGCCGTGAGCACGACGTGGTTCAGGCCCGCGAGCTCGGCGCCGCCGGCCTGGCCGAGGGCGTGGACCTGCCCGTCGAAGTACGCGGGGGCGTCCTCCAGGCGCACCACGCAGGCGGGCGGGGGCTCCGGGGGCGGGCACTCCGGCGGCCCCAGCGCGGCCTCGCGGTCCCAGGGCTCACGCCCGCCGGGCAGCTCCACCCACTCGTCGCCGACCCAGGCGACCCCGGCCCGCGGGAGCGGGCACACCTCCCCCCCGCCGCGGATCCCGAACATGAGCAGCGAGAGCCCGTCCGGGCCGGCCCGGAAGGCGTGGGCGGGACCGCCGGCCGGGAACACCACCGCGGTGCCCGCGCCGACGGCGTGGGTGCGCCCGCCGATCCACACCAGGCCGTCCCCGGCCAGCACGTGGCCGATCTCCTCCTCCCCGGTGTGCTGGTGGACCGGGGTGCCCCACCGGCCGGGGCGCACGTCGACCCGCTTGACCCCGATGGCCCGGGAGCCGGCGGCGCGCCCCAGGTCCCGCCAGTCGCTCGCCAGGTGGCCGGCCTCGTCGCCGACGGCCTCGAGGTCGTCCCAGTGGGCGATCACGCCGAGTCGCGCAGCGGCTGTGCCTCGGGGAGGCTCTCCAGCTTCCGCAGGGTGTTGTTCTCGATCTGGCGGATGCGCTCGCGGGTGACGCCGAAGGCCCGGCCGACCTCCTCGAGGGTGCGGGGCTGGTCGCCGGTGAGGCCGAAGCGCATCTCGATGACCGACCGCTCCCGCGGCGGCAGCGCCGAGAGCGCGCGCTGGATGTCCTCGCGGCAGATGGTGAGCGACGCGAGGTCGAACGGGGAGTCGGCCGCCTCGTCCTCCACGAAGTCCCCGAGCTCGCTCTCGTCCTCCTCGCCCACCGGCTTCTCCAGGCTCACCGGGAGCTGCGCCAGGCGCAGGATCTCCCGCACCTCCTCGGGGCGCATGTCGAGCTCGCGGGCCACCTCCTCGGGCCGCGGCTCGCGCCCCAGGCGCTGCACGAGCTGGCGCTCCAGGTGGATGACCTTGTTCAGCTTCTCGACCATGTGGACCGGGATGCGGATGGTGCGGGCCTTGTCGGCGATGGCCCGGGTGACCGCCTGGCGGATCCACCAGGTGGCGTAGGTCGAGAACTTGTACCCGCGGCGGTAGTCGAACTTCTCCACCGCCCGGATCAGCCCCAGGCTCCCCTCCTGGATGAGGTCCAGGAACGAGAGCCCGCGGCCCAGGTAGCCCTTGGCGATGGAGACCACCAGGCGCAGGTTGGCCTCGACCATGTGCGCCTTGGCCGTCATGTCGCCGCGCTCGATGCGCTTGGCCAGGGCCACCTCCTGCTCGGCGGTCAGCAGCGGGACGCGGCCGATCTCGCGCAGGTAGAGGCGGAGCGAGTCCAGGGAGGGCTCGACCTCCAGCGCGGCGGCGCCCGCGCGCGCCTCGGCCGCCCGGCGCAGGGCCGCCGCGTCGGCGTCGAGCACCGTGACGCCCCGCTCCATCAGGTGGCCGTAGAGGTCCTCGATCTGCTCCGGGGTCACCGGCACGTCGTCGAGCGCCGAGACGATCTCCTCGGAGGTCAGCGAGCCCTTCTCGGCCCCCTCCGCGACCAGTCGCCGCATCTCCTCGATGTCGGGAAGCGGGGTCTCGACGACCCCGGGGCGGCGCTCCTGGTGCGTGCTCAACGTCGGACCGGCTCCCGGCGTGGGGTCCAGGGGGCTGGGCGGATGGCGGATGATACCCCGATCCGCGTGACGTTCGTAACTCACTTGGCCGGTTGGGCGGGTGAAGCCGCTCCCGGTTGTGACACCAGGGCTCTCGCTCCACAATCGCGAGTCGCCCCCCCTGCCACCGTCGAGAGGCGATCCGAAGTGAATCCGCCCGTCAGCCTGCCGCGCGAGGACCTCCAGGAGACCCTGCCGGCCACCCGCATCTCGCTGAGCCGCGCCGGCGTCACCCGGTCGGCCAAGGCCATCCGGATCCGCCACGGCGGCACCGAGACCGCGATGCACGCCGAGGTCGAGTGCTACGTCGACCTGCACCCCGACCAGAAGGGGGTGCACATGTCGCGCTTCGAGGAGCACGTGAACGAGGCCATCGACGGCGTGCTGATCGAGGAGGCCCTCGTCATCGAGGAGCTCGCCGAGACCATCGCGCGGCGGGTGGTGCAGGGCCAGGGGGCCCTGCGCAGCCACACCGTGATCCGCGCCGACTACCCGGTGGAGCGCACCACGCCGGTCTCCGGGGTGCCCACCCAGGAGATGTACGGGCTCATCGGCATGGCCGTGGCCAACGGGTCGCACGTGCGGCGCATCGTGGGGGTCACCGCGCAGGGCATGAACGCCTGCCCGTGTGCCCAGGGCCTCATCCGCGAGCAGGCCGAGGAGGCCCTGCGGGCCGACGGCTTCGGCGACGAGGAGATCTCGCGCATCGTGCGGCTGGTCCCCATCGCGACCCACAACCAGCGGGCGCGCGGAACGCTCTTCCTGGGCGCGCCCGACGGGCGGCGCATCCCGGCCGAGACGCTCATCGAGATCGTCGAGGACGGCATGTCCTCGGAGATCTATGAGCTGCTCAAGCGCACCGACGAGCGCTACGTGGTCGACAAGGCCCACCGCCGGCCCCGGTTCGTGGAGGACTCGGTGCGCGAGATGGTCCGCGGCGTGGTCGAGCGCTTCCCCGACCTGCCCGACGATGCGTTCCTGCGCGCCCACCAGGCCAACTTCGAGACGATCCACACCCACGACGTCGAGGCCGAGCGCAGCGGCATGGTCGGCGAGGTGCGCCGGGAGCTCACCCGCGGCGAGCACGTGGCCCACCACACCACCCTGGACGAGTGGCTGGACGGGCGGCAGGCCCCTACGGGGTGACGCGCACCCCCACGGTCTGCCGGCTCGGGGCGTCGTCCGGGGCGAACGGCCGGCGGTAGGTGAAGGCCAGCCGGTAGACCCCGGGCTCGACCCCCCGGAAGCGGAAGGACGTCGTGCCGCCGCTGCCGACCCGCACCGGGCGGTCGGGCCGGTAGGTCTGGGAGACCAGGCGCAGGCCGGCCGGCACGGCGTCGACCTTCCACTCATACCCGGTGGTGGGGTTGGCCTCGAGCTGCACGGTGAGGATGCCGCCGACCGGCGCGCTGGGCGCGCCCGGCGGCAGCTCGGGGGCGGTGGTCACCGGCGCGCTCGCGGCCGTGGTGCCCGCGTCGTCCGACCCGCCGCAGCCCGCGAGGCCGAGGGTGGTGGTGGCCCCGAGCACCGCGAGCGCCGCCATGGTCCGCCTGCCGGTCATGCCGCCCCCCTCGGTCCGCCGCATCCCACCTCCTGTCGGCGCGCCCCGGAGCGGCCTGAGCCTCACGTCACCGGCGCTCGGCCGCGCCCGAGCGAGATGCGGTTCTCGGTGCCCCGCAGGAGGCGCTGGATGTTCCCCCGGTGGCGGACCAGCACCGCGGCCGAGGCCAGTGCGGCGAACCCCACGTAGGACCACGGGTAGCCGAAGAGCGCGGCGAGCGGGGTGCAGGCCACCGCGCAGGCGATGCTCGCCACCGACACGTAGCGCGTGAGGACGACCACGACGAACCACGCCGGCACCAGCACCGCGGCCACCAGCGGCATGAGGCCGAGCATCGCCCCCGCGGCCACCGCGACGCCCTTGCCCCCCTTGAACCGCAGCCACACCGGGAACACGTGGCCGGCGATCGCGAGGCCCGCGGCCGCCAGCGGCCAGGGATCGTCGGTGAGCGCCCGGGCGATCAGCACGGCGGCGAGGCCCTTGGCGATGTCCAGCACCATGACCCCGATGCCCCAGGACCGGCCCAGGGTGCGGAAGACGTTGGTGGCCCCCAGGTTGCCGCTGCCGACCGTGCGCAGGTCGACCCCGCGCACGCGCCCGGCCAGGTACGCGAAGGGGATCGACCCGAGCAGGTAGGCCAGGACCAGCGCCGCCGCGATGCTCACGGGTCGCCCGCCACCTCACGCTGGGGCGGCTTCTTGGCGAACAGGCGCCGCTGGGCCATGATGAAGTAGTAGGCGCCAGAGAGCACGGTCATGACCAGGGCGATCCCGAGCAGGATGTCCCCGACCGGGTCGAGCCCCAGGGGGCTGATGATCCAGGCGATGGCCGCGTTCTGGGAGAGCGTCTTGAGCTTGCCGAAGCGGCTGGCGGGGATGATCAGGTCCTCGCTCACGGCCACCAGCCGCAGGCCGGTCACCGCGAACTCGCGGGTGATGATGATCATCGTGGCCCAGGCCGACACCTCGTCGGTCTGGATCAGGGCGAGCAGCGCGCCGCTCACCAGCAGCTTGTCGGCCAGCGGGTCCAGGAACGCGCCGGCCACCGTCACCTGCCCGCGGGAGCGGGCCAGCCAGCCGTCGAGGGAGTCGGTGGACGCGGCGAGGAGGTAGAGCGCGGCCGCGACCCAGCGGTCCCCGGGCATCCCGCTCCAGAGGATGAGGACCATCACGCCGGGGATCAGGCAGATCCGCACGGCCGTCACGGTCAGCGCCGCGTTCCACGACCCGCCCACGAGGGCAGCATAGGCCGCGCACGGCGGCCGGACCCGCGTGGTCCCGTATCGTGGCGGCGTGCGCGAGCTCTGCGTGACCGCGGTGGGCAAGGACCGCCCCGGCATCGTGGCCGCCCTGACCGGCGGGCTGCTGGAGGTCGGGGGCAACCTCGAGGACTGCCGGGCCGCGCTCCTGCTCGGGTCGTTCGCCATCGTGCTCGCGGTGGCGGTGCCCGACGGGGTGGGGGTGGTGGAGGTCGAGCGGGCGCTGGCGCCGGCGGCCGCGCGCCTGGGCCTCACCCTCGCCGTGGGTCCCGGGGAGCCGGATGCGGGCGGCGCGGGCGGCGAGCGGTGCGTGGTCTCGGTCTACGGGGCCGACCGGCCCGGGATCGTCCACGCGGTCACCACGGCCGTCGCCGAGCGGGCCGGCAACGTGCTCGACCTGTCCTCCCGGGTGGTCGGCGACCCGCCGCTGTATGTGCTGGGCATCGAGGTGGAGCTCCCCGAGGGGCTCACCGCCCGGGCGCTGCGCGACCACCTGGCCCCGGTCGCCGCCGCGCGGGGGCTGGAGCTCGCGGTCGAGCCCGAGTCGGAGCAGGTGATCTGACCCGGTGATCCGGGAGGTCCTCCGCTTCCCGGACCGCCGCCTGAAGACCCCCGCCCGGCCCGTGCGCCGGCCGGGGGCGGCGGCGCGCCGCCTGGCCCGCGACCTTGAGGACACCGCGCGGTCCTTCCCGAACACCGTCGGCATCGCCGCCCCGCAGATCGGCGAGCTCTGGCGCATGGCCTACGTGGACTGCTCGGGGCACCCCCGGGTGCCCGACGCCCAGGGCCCGATGTGGCTGGTCGACCCGGTGCTGATCGCCGCCGAGGGCGCCGAGGTGGGCCGGGAGGGCTGCCTGTCGCTCCCGGACATCACCGCCAACGTGCGCCGGGCGACCCGCATCGAGGTGCGCGCCCTCGACCTGGACGGCGCTGAGCGGCGGATCCGCGCCGAGGGCTTCGAGGCCCGGGTGATCCTGCACGAGATGGACCACCTGGACGGGGTGCTGATCCTCGACCGGGTGGCCTCGCTGCTGCTGGACGTCTTCCCCCGGGTCCGCCGCACGCGGCGGCGGTGACCGGGTCCGGCCGCGCCGGCCGGGGGCTGTGCCACCCTGCGGGGAGACCTCACGATCACAGGGGGACCCAGACGGTGCGCATCTTCCGGAGCGGTGGCGGCGGCGGGCGGGGGGCCGGCGAGGCCTCGGTGCTGCGGGCGCACGAGCGCTGGCTCACGCGCGGTGGCGCCCGGGCCCAGACGCACGGGGCGGACATGGCGGGCTGGTCGCTCGCGGGCGCCGGGCTCGCGCACGCCGACCTGGCCGGGGCGCGGCTGGTCGGGACCGACCTCGCCGGCGCCAACCTGGTCGCCGCCGACCTCGGGGGGGCCGACCTGGCCGGCGCCCGGCTGGGCGGGGCCGACCTGGCCGGCGCGGCGCTGCGCGGGGCCCAGCTCGCCCGGGCCGACCTGGACGGCGCGCGCCTGTCCGACGCGCGGGCCCGCGGGGCGCGCATGACCGGGGCGACCCTGCGCGAGGCCCGGCTGCACGGGGCGGACCTGCGGGCGGCGGACCTGGTCGGCGCCGAGCTGTCCGGGGCGTCCCTGTGGCAGGCCGACCTGCGCGGGGCGTCGCTGCGCGACGCCCGGGCCGAGCGGGCCGACCTGCGCGACGCCGACCTGCGGGGGGCGGCGGCGTCCGGCGCCACCCTGAGCGGCGCCGACCTGCGCCGGGCCGACCTGGCCGATGCGGACCTCACCGGGGCGAACCTCGCCGGGGCCGACCTCACCGGGGCGCGGCTGGAGGGCGCGCGCATCCGCCAGGCCCGCCTGCACGGCGCGCGGATGCCGGGCATCCGGCTGGAGGGCGCGGACCTTCGCGGGTGCCCGCTCTCCGGGGCGGACCTGACCGGCGCGAAGCTGGCCGGGTCGCGGATGGCCGGGGCGCGGCTCGAGGGCGCCCGGCTCGCCCAGGCCGACCTCTCCCGGGCCGGGCTGGCCGGCGCCGACCTGTCGGGGGCCGACCTCGACATGGCCGTGCTCGCCGGCGCCACGCTGGACCACGCGCGGCTCGGGAACGCCACCGGCACCTGGATGGACCGGGTCTTCCGGGGCGACGCCATCGGGAGCGCGCGGCTCACCGGGGTGGACCTCTCCGGGGCGTCGCTCGCCCAGGCCGACCTGCGCGGGGTCAACCTGACCGGCGCGGCCATGCGCGGGGCCGACCTCTCCGGCGCCGACCTCTCCCGGGCCTGCCTGCGCGGCGCGGATCTGTCGGGGGCCAACCTGCAGGGCGCGGACCTCTCCCGGGCCGACCTGACCGGGGCGAGCCTGGAGGGCGCCGACACCGCCGGCGCCCTCATGGACGCGCTCAGGGCGCCCGTGGGCGTCTGACCCGCGCCCGGACCCCGGGTCCTGGGGGCGTGCGAGCATCCCGCCCGTGATCGGCTGGTACCAGGAGTACATCATCGACGCGGGACGGGCCGGGGTCTTCTGGGCGCTCCTGGCCTTCTCGGTCACCTTCGCCCTGACCCGGGGCATCACCCGGCACATCCGCGCCAAGGGGGAGCGCGGTGTTGATGCGGACGCCGCGGCCGGCGAGGGCGGCCTGGTCAGGGACGTCCACATCGGCGGGGTGCACATCCACCATCAGGTCTGGGGGATCCTGCTCCTGCTCGCGACCGGGACCATCGCCCTCGCGTACGAGCCGCAGTCACCGTGGCTCGAGGTGATCGGCGCGTTCTTCGGGGTCGGCGCGGCCCTGACGCTCGACGAGTTCGCGCTCTGGCTGCACCTGGAGGACGTGTACTGGTCCGCGGAGGGACGCAAGTCGGTGGACGCGGTGCTGCTCGCCGCCTGCATCGGGGCGGCGCTCCTGCTCGGCAGCACCCCGTTCGGCGTGGATCAGGAGGCGGCCGCCGAGCAGGGGTTCGGCGGGATCGCCGCGGCGATCGCGCTCAACCTGGGCCTCGCGATGCTCGCGATCATGAAGGGCAAGGTCTCGGTCGGGCTGCTCGGGCTGGTGATCCCCCTCGTCGCCCTCGTCGGGGCGGTCCGCCTGGCGCGGCCCGGGTCGCCGTGGGCCCGCCGCTTCTACCGGGACCCGGACAAGGTCGCACGCGCCGAGCGGCGCGAGGCGACGTGGGAGGGCCGGCGGGAGCGGGTGCGCGACCTGCTGGGAGGCCGGGCGAAGTCCCCCGGCTGAGGCGTCAGGGGCCCGGAGCGCCGTGGTCGGCGGCCCGCCGCTCGAGCTCGCGGATCCAGCCCTCGAGCAGCCCGCTCGGCCGCGACCCGCGCCGGGTGAGGCCGGCGATGGTGGTCACCACCGGCCGCCCCTCGATCGGCACGAGCGCCGGGCGCGGCTCCCGGATCGGGTCGACCGCGCTCCGGGGCAGGATGCTCACGCCGTAGCCCGCACCGACCAGCCGGGCGACCGAGAGGAAGCTCGCGCCGTCGACCATCACCCGGGGCCGGAAGCCCTCCCGCATGCAGGCCGACTCGATGAGCTGGAACAGGTACCAGGCCTTCTTGCGGTTGAACGCCACGAAGCGCTCGCCGGCGATCGCCCGCAGCGAGAGCGACCGCTCGCCGGCCAGCGGGTGGTCCGGCGGGAGCGCGAGCAGGAACTCCTCCTCCCACAGGTTGCGCACGTCCACCTCGAGCTCCGGGATGGGCATGCGGACCAGCACGAGGTCCACCTCGCGCTCCTGCAGCTCGGAGACCAGGCGGAGCGCGCCCGCCTCGCGGAAGACCACCGACGCCTCCGGGTGACGGCTGCAGAAGGCCGCGAGGGCGTCGGTGAGATGGGGGGCGATGGTCGGCACCGCGCCGAACCGCAGCCGCCCGCTCGCGCCCGTGGCGATCTCGCGGACCTCGGCCGAGGCCTCGTCGACGCTCGCGACGATCTGGGCGGCGCGGGCGTGGAGCGCCTCCCCGGCCTCGGTGAGCTGGGCGGCGCGCCCGCGGCCGCGCTCGAACAGCACCGCGCCCAGGCGGTCCTCGAGCTGGCGGATCTGCTGGGAGAGGGGGCTCTGGGCGACCTTCAGGCGCCGGGCGGCCTCGGACATGCTCCCGGCCTCGGCCACCGCCAGGAAGTAACGCAGATGCCGCAGCTTGACGGAGGAGGAGATCTCGCGAAGCTGGGCGTCGTCGACACGGACGGCCACGGCGGCCCATTCTGCCGCCCCCGGCCCCCGCGGTCCACGGGGCCGGATGACCCTCCGTGGATCCCCGTCCCGGGATTGACGCTCCATGCGCCCGTGGAGGAAGGTGGCCTTCCACCGGCCACCCTGGAGGAACCGTGCGCGGAGACCGCCTGCCCCACCCCGCCACCGTCATCGCGATCCTCGCCCTCGTCGTCGCCCTCGGAGGTGTCGCCTGGAGCGCGATCCCCGACGGCGCCGGGCGGGTGAATGCCTGCTACAACAACATCGGAGGTCTGGTCGACCGCGTGGTGGTGCTCCGCGACGAGGGCGAGCAGTGCCCCAACGACTACGTGCCCGTGTCGTGGTCGCAGACGGGGCCGCCGGGCGCCGCCGGCGCGCAGGGGCCCGCCGGCCCGCAGGGGCCGCCCGGGCCGCAGGGGCCGGCCGCGGTCACCGACCGGCGCCCGGTGATCGTGCGCACCTTCGAGGACCCGCCGTTCACCCAGCCCCTCGACCGCCCGCGGCTCACCCTGCCCGCCGGGAACTGGGCGGTGGTCGTCAAGGTCGTGCTCGGCGGCCAGTCGGCCGCGCTGGAGTGCTACACGCAGACCTCCAGCGGGCTCGACCGGGCCAGCGCGTCGCTGCTCCTCCCCCGGGGCGCCGGCCTGCCCGGACGGACGCCCAACTGGCTGGTGCAGACCCTCACCCTGACCGGCGCGGTGGCCTCGGCGGACGCGCCCTTCCCGCTCGGGGTCGCCTGCCTCGCCGTCTACCCGGCGGCGGGCCGGACCAGGCCGCGCCTGGAGCGCATGACCATC
>JALOLS010000144.1 GCA_025455865.1 Thermoleophilia bacterium | reverse complement strand
CATCCGGCTGCCCGGGATCTGAGAACGCGGACGCCGTGGGTCCGGTAACCTGCGCACCCCACACAATGAGTGTCGCAATGAACCACAGCGCCACCATCCGCCGGCTCTACGAGGCGATCAACGTCCATGACCTCGACGCGATCGGGGCGCTGATGGCCGATGACTTCGTCGACCACGAGGAGCTCCCGGGCCTGCCCTCGACGAGGGAGGGGACGCTCACGTTCTTTCGAGGGATGTTCGCGGCATTCCCCGACTTCCGCATGGAGCCCGAGCAGGTGCTGGTGGACTCCGACACCGCGGTCGCGCGGGTCACGGCGACGGGCACCCACCGGGGCGAGTTCATGGGGATGCCGGCGAGTGGCCGGACGTTCTCCGCGCAGGCCATCGACATCATCCGCTTCGGCGACGACGGCCTGGCCCGGGAGCACTGGGGGGTCTATGACCAGATGGCGATGATGCAGCAGCTCGGGGCGCTCCCGCCGGCGGGGTAGGGCCAGGTCCAGCCATCTCCTCCGGGCCGGGCCACAGGATCAGGGCGACGAGCGCGATGGTCACGCCGATGACGGTGCAGGCCAGGCGCTCGTCGACCAGCTCGACGGTGGCGGCGTGGCCGATGTCGAGCATGGCCAGGATGCCCGCGGTGATGAAGGTGGCGGCCAGGCGGTACTCGCTCTGCATGAGGCTGGCGCCCAGGCCGAGGAGGACGGCGGCCAGGAGCGCGGGGGCGAGGTCGCCGGGGACCAGCTCGATGATGAGCACCCCGGCCAGGCCGCCGAGGAGGGTGCCGGCCAGGCGCTGGGCGATGCGCTCGGCGGTGGGGGCGAGGCCGGGACGCAGGACGAGCGCGACGGTGAGGGCCATCCAGTAGCCGTGGCGGAAGCCCAGGGCGCCGGCCAGGAGCAGGGCGACGCCGGCGGCCACGCCGTAGCGCACGGCGTGGGGCACGAGCACCTCGGGGGGCACGGCGGGCAGGCGGGGGCACTCGGGCCGCAGGCCGAGGACGAGCACGACCCCGAGCAGCAGCACGGCCCAGAGGCTCCCGAGGAGGCCGGCCAGCGCGCGCTCGGCCACCGGTCCGGGGGGCAGGCCCGCGGCGGCGACCCAGAGCAGGGTGGCCGGGAGGGCGATCTGGCGGCCGGTGGGGCTTCGCAGGCCCGCGAGCACCAGCACCGGGACGACGAGGGCGGTGGCCAGCGCGGCGAGCCAGGCCCAGTGGGCGACGAGCGCCCCGAGCGCGGTGAGCGCGGTGTTGAGCGCGGTGGTGAGCAGGCCCACCCCGAGGCGCCGGGCGGCGCGCCCGGGCACCTCGACCAGCGCGGTGTTGAACCCGGCAAGCGCGGCGACGGTGCCCCAGGCCAGGGCGTCGACGGCGAGGCCGGCAACCAGCGGCCCGGCCACCGCAAGCGCCGCCAGCACCCCCAGGCCGCGGTCGGGGCGGGCCGTTGGGCGGGCCACCAGCGCCCCGCAGCCGCGCCGGACGGCCCCGCGCAGGGCATCGGGCCCGGCCACGGCCGGGTGGGGAAGCCACCGTGCGCCCATCGCGGGCGAACCCTACGCGGGCGTAGGCTCGCGGCCTGCTCGTCCCGGGAAAGGAGCACCCATGCGCCGGACCGCCCTCACCGCCGCCGCCCTCGCGGTCCTCACCCTGCCGGCCCTCGCGGCCGCCCAGCCCACCGCGTTCCGCCTGCAGGCCACGGTGGCGCCGGGCGATCAGGCCTCGCTCACGATGGGGGCGTTCCCGCGCGGCGAGTTCCGCATCCGGCTCCAGGCCTCCAGCGACGACGTGAAGCGGTTCACGCTCACCCAGCAGGGCATCGGGCGCCGGGCGTTCGTCGTGCTGCGGAGCCCCGGCCCGCTGGTGGGCCGGGCGTGCGAGGGCGCCGCGGGCTCGCTCATCTGCACCGGGCTCACGACCCCGGTCACCCCGGGCGGGAAGGCCTGGCGCCTCACGGTGGGCAACGAGAGCGGCCGCCCCACCACCTTCACCCTGAGCGTGAGCTTCCGGCGGGTGGGAAGCGCGGGGTAGTCGTCCGCCGGGCGCGATAGGGTGCCCGGGTCCGCGGAGGCTTCCACACGACTGCGGACCCGGGCAGACAGGATGGTTCCACCTCTGCCCGGCGGCCCCTCCGGCCCGGGGTCGCCGCGAAACGCCGCTTGCACGAGACGCGACGCCGCTTGCGGCGCTACGGTCGTCCGGGGCGGCAGGCGAGCAGGAGGACACCGACCGTGGAACAGCGCAGACTGGGGCGCGAGGGCCCCTTGGTGGGCGCGATCGCCCTGGGCGCCATGGGGTTCGCGGGGTGGTACGGGCCGAGCGACGACGAGGCGGGCATGGCGGCCATCCGCCGCGCGCTGGACTCAGGCATCACCCACGTCGACACCGCCGAGGCCTACGGCCAGGGGCGCAGCGAGGGCCTGGTGGGGCGCGCGGCGGCCGGACGGCCCGAGGCGGTCATCGCGACCAAGGCGAGCCGCGGGCGCCCGGAGTACCTGCGCGAGGCCATCGACCGCTCGCTCGGCCATCTGGGGATGGAGCGGGTGGACCTCTACTACCTGCACCGGGTGGACTCCGAGGTGCCGATCGAGGAGACCATGGGGGCCATGGCCGACCTGGTCGCGGCCGGCAAGGTCGGCGCCGTGGGGCTCTCGGAGGCCGCGCCGGCGACGGTCCGCCGCGCCCACGCGGTGCACCCGGTCGCGGCGCTCCAGACCGAGCTCTCGCTGCTGCACCGCGACCCCGAGGCCGAGCTCATCCCGCTCTGCGCCGAGCTCGGGATCACGTTCGTGGCCTACTCCCCCGTCGCCCGCGGCCTGCTGACCGGGCGCATCCGCTCAGAGGACGACCTGGACCCGGCCGACTGGCGCCGGCAGGTGCCGCGGATGCAGCAGGGGAACCTCGAGGAGAACCTCGCGCGCATCCTGCGGCTGGAGGACCTGGCCGGGCGCCTGGGCACCACGCTCCCGGCCCTTGCGGTGGCCTGGGTGCTCTCCCGCGGCGAGCACGTGATCCCGCTGGTCGGCATGAGCCGCCCGGAGCGGGTGGACGACAACCTGCGGGCGCTGGACGTGCGCCTGGGGCCGGCGGAGCTCGCCGAGATCGACGAGATCCTCCCGCCCGGCGCCGCGGCCGGACTGCGCTACCCGGAGGCGCTGATGGGGGGCGTCGACCGGTAGGCGTCCGCGCGCACCGGGAACCGGACCACGGGCGCATCGGCCCGCGGCCTCCATACTGGACGAGATGAGCCGGGCCACCCGACGACTCCTCATCACGCTGCTCGCCGCCCAGGCGCTCGTGATGCTCGCGGTGGGGATGCAGACCGTCATCCTGCCCTGGGCGGTGCTCAAGGCGGGCGGCGGGGCGGGCCTGGCCGCGTCGGCGTGGCTGCTCACGTTCGTGGCCTACCTGGTGCTGGGCGTCCCGGCCGGGCGGTGGGGCGACCGCAGCCCGCGCCGGCGCCTGGTGCGCTGGGGCACGGCGTCGGCCGCGGCCGGCACGCTGCTGATCGCCGCGGGGCTCTCGGGCCTGGCGTGGACGTGGGTCTGGGTCGCGATCGGCGCGCTGGTGCTCGGGGCGGCCCGCCCGCTGGTGGATGCCGGCTGCGTCGGGGCGCTGCGGGAGATCGGGGGCGAGGGGCGCCTGCCGTCGCTCATCGCGTGGGTCGCCGCCGGGGAGATCACCGGGCGCCTGGCCGGGGCGCCGATCGCCGCGGCGCTCATCGCCCTGGGCGGGGTCCAGGCCGGCGCGTGGGCCGCCGCCGGAGTGGCCGCCGCGGGGCTCGTGGCGTCGCTGGTCATCCACGACGCCCTCTCCCCGCCCGAGCGCCGCTCGCGCAGCGCCGGCCGGCTGAAGGTGGCCCTGCAGGTGCCCGGGCTTCGCCGCGCGCTGCTGGTGGGCGTCGCCTACAACGCGGTGGCCACCCCGGTGGCCCTGGCGCTGCTGGTGCCCTACGCCGGGTCGACCCTCGACCTCGGGGCCGTCGCGACCGGGGTGCTGGTGGCCGCCGGGGGCGTCGCGGCGCTCATCGGCACCGCGATCATGCCGCGCCTGGTGGCCGCGGCCGGCCCCTGGCGGGCGATGGGCGTGGCGATGGTGGTGGCCGCCGTCGGACTGGCCGCGGTGGCGTTCGCCGGCGCGCTCGGGCCCAGCCTGGGCACCGGCTCACGCCTGGCGCTCGCCATCGGCGCGGTGGTGCTCTACTCGGTGGCCCACTACCTGGCCCTGGTCGGGATCATCGCCGAGCGCCAGCGCTCCGCCCCGCGCGCGGTGCAGTCCATCGTGGCCACCACCTCCCGGGCCATCACCTGGGCCGGGATGATCGGGGGGGCGCTGCTGGCGAGCGCGCTGGTCGGGCCGCTCGGCATCCCCGCGGTGGCCGGGCTGCTCGCGCTCGCCACCACCGCCGTCGCCGCCTGGGTGCTGGTGACCGAGCGGGTGGAGCGCCGGCGGGCCGACGAGGACCTCGCCCGGGTGCGCTGGACGGCCAGCGAGGCGGCCTACGGCGGCCACCGCGTGCGCGCGGGCCAGATGTGGGCGGCCCACCAGCGCCACCGCGTGCGCCGGTAGCGTCAGAAGGGGCGAACGCCGACCGGCCGCCCCGATGCGGCGACCAGGCGACGGACGTCGGCCGGGTCGCCGGTCACGATGCGATCCCCGTCGGCCGCCAGCGCCACCAGACAGGCGTCGACCACGTCCGCGGTGCCGGTCGCCCCGAGCAGCTCCCCGGCCGATCGTGCGGCGACCGCGCCGAACGGGAGCACGTCGAGGCCCACGAGGAAGCGGGCGACGTTCACCGAGCGCGGCCCACGCCAGGCCTGCGCGAGCACCGGGGCCGGGACCACGAGCGGCGTCCGCTCCCGCGCGGCCAGCTTCTTGAGCGCCCAGGCGTCGCGCCGGTCACGGTCGGCGGCGACCAGGACGGCGGTGTCGGCGATCAGTCGAGCCAGCGGGCGCGGGCGTCCCGAAGCGCCTCGTCATCGATCACGCCGTGCTCGCGCTCCCACTCCTCGACCGCCGCGAGCGACTCCTGGCGCCGAAGCTCCTCGCCGACCAGCGCGGCCAGCCACGCGGAGACGTTGCCGCCGGCCTCGCGCTCGGCCGCCGCCTGCGCACCCGCCGCGATCTCCGCCGGCAGGGAGATGGAGAGCTTGCGACTTGACGACGTGGCCACCGAGTGATCCTACCATGGTAGGAAGACCGGCCGGCGGGGCCGTCATCGCTCGCCCCCACCGTCCCCTTCACCCC
>JALOLS010000143.1 GCA_025455865.1 Thermoleophilia bacterium | reverse complement strand
CTCGACCTCCACGGCCCAGTCGCGCGAGGCCAGGCCGCGGCGCTCGAGCACCGCCCTGAGCTCGCTCTCGACGATCCCTCGCATGACGTCGCGCGAGAGCGGCCGGAACACCACGACCCGGTCGAAGCGGTTCAGCAGCTCGGGCCGGAGCGCGTCCTCGATGGCCCGCATGATCCGCTCCGGGCTCACGCCGGGCTCGGGATCCTCCCCGGCGCCGAAGCCGAGCCCCGGGCGCACGTCGATGGCCGAGCCCAGGTTCGAGGTGACGATCACGATGGTCTGGCGGAAGTCCACCGTGCGGCCGCTGCGGTCGGTCAGCCGGCCGGCGTCCAGCACCGGGAGGAACACATCCCAGAACTGCGGATGGGCCTTCTCGAACTCGTCCAGCAGCACCACCGAGAAGGGCTCGGCCCGGACCTGGCTCGCGAGCGAGCGGCTCCCCCGCACGTCGCCCACGCCGATCAGCCGGTCGAGGCTCTCGGGCGTCGTGAGCTCGGTCATGTCGATGCGGACCATGCGGTCGGGCGAGCCGAACAGGTACTCGGCGAGCGCGCGGGCGAGCTCGGTCTTCCCGGTGCCGGTGGGGCCGACGAAGAGCAGCGTGCCGTAGGGGCGCCTGGGGTCGGCCAGTCCGGCCTTGATGAGCGCGATGCGCTCGACGAGCGCCCCGACCGCCTCCGGCTGGCCCAGCACGCGGCCGGCCAGCCAGGTGAAGGCCGCGCCCAGGTCGAGGGGCTCGCCCTCGTCGAGCACCCGGCGGGGCATGCCGGTGATGACCGTCAGGCCGGCGAACAGGTCGTCCTGCCCGATCACCAGCGGCCCCGGCCGGGCGGCCGCGGCCACCACGGCCGCCCGCCCCAGGCGGACCACCGCCCCGGGCATGGCCAGGTGGCCCAGCAGGTGACGGGCCAGGGCGATCAGGGTGGCCGCCACCGGGTCGGGCACCTCGGCGGTGGTGCCGGCCTGGGCCGCCTCGGCCCCGGCCGCGGCCCGCAGGACCGCGACCAGGTCCGCATCGGCCAGGACGGGCGGCCGGGCCACCCGCATGTCCCGGGCGAGGGCCGGGCTCTCGCGGGGGAGCGCGGCCAGCCCGGCGTCGGTGGCGTCGGCCAGGAGCACCGGGGCGCCGTCGCGCACGGGGGCGGCCAGGCGGTCGGCCAGGCTGCGCGGATCCTGGTTGGTGCGGGCGGTCGAGAGGGCGGCGTCCAGGTCGTCCATGAGCCAGAGCACCCGCCGGCCGCGGCAGGCCTGGGTGAGCCGCATGAGGCGGCCCTCGAGCTGGGTCACATAGCTCTGCCCGGCCGCGAGGTCGTCGGCGGCGCCCCGCAGCACGGTCCAGCCACGATCGGCCAGCAGGCGCGCGGCCAGCGCGAGCACGGTGCGCCGCCCGGAGCCCTCGGGGCCGGCGACCACCACCGACGCCGGCGGGTCGCGGTCGACCGCGTCAGCGATCTCGCACGCCCGCGCATGCTGATCCGGGAGGTGCACGATCGCCGGGGCCACGAGGTCGGCGGGCGCGGCCAGGCGCAGGTAGGCCGACGACTCGGCGTGCAGGGCGAACCGGGTGGCCTGGGTGGCGACCAGCGCGCGCTCCGGGTCGCCCAGGTGACGGGCGAGGTCGTCGAGCGTCCGGAGTGCGGCGGGCATGTCGTCGTGCGGATCCCGGGGGCGCACCGCCTGCAGGTCGATGGCGTCGCCCGCGGCCAGCAGGCGGGCCAGCAGGCGGGCGAATGGCGGCCCGAGCACCGGGTCGGCGGCCGCCGAGGGCGCCAGGCGCCCGACGAGGTCGTGGGCCAGCGGCGGCGGTGCGTCGTCCAGCACCCGCGCCAAGCGCAGGTGCAGGGGCCGGAAGGGCCGGCCGGCGAACCCCAGCACGGCGAGCACCTCATCGCGGACGGCGGGGTCCTCGCCCAGGGAGGGGAGGCGGTCCAGGCAGACGGCGCAGAGCACCAGGTCGGCGCCGGACGCCGCCCGCTCCCGGGCCCAGACGGAGAGGGCGAGCACGCCGTCGGTGTCGGGCACGCACTCGGCGACGAGGGCGGTGGCCGCCGACACGGCGGGGTCGGAGGCGAAGCGGCCGGGGTCGGCGTCCAGCACTCGCCGCCGGCCCCAGGCCTCGGCGGCCAGCCGGCCCAACGTCTCCAGATCGCCCTCGGATGGCAGCCCGGTGCCGGGCTCGTCGGACCCGGGCGTGAACGGATCGTCGTCCATCGCGGGGAGCCTACGTCGAGGCGGGCGGTCCGCCCGGGCGCGGGGAGGGCGCCACCAGGGTGGACGGCAGGCCGGCCTCGGCCTCCCCCAGCCGGTCGAGCCCGCGCAGGCCCGGCAGCCACACCGCGGCCACGGCCACCACCACCAGGCCGGCGGCGAGCAGGGCGAAGGCGGCCCGCACGCCGAGGGCGTCCACCAGCGGCCCGGCGGCCAGGTAGCCGAGCGGCCCGGCCGCGTAGCCCACCGAGGTCAGCAGGCCGACCACGCGGCCGCGCAGGGCCTCGGGGGTGCGCCGCTGCATGGCCAGGTTGGTGATCGGGTTGACCGGCCCGTAGAGCAGGCCCACCACCAGCCCGAGGACGATCATCACGCCGACCGGCGGCAGCGGCGCCATGGCCAGGATCGCGACCGCGGTGCCCATCAGCGCGCCGAGGAACGTGGCCCGCACCGGCAGCCGGGGGGCGAGCCACCCATAGAGGAGCGCGCCGGCGATGCCGCCCGCGCTCATCGCCATGACCACCAGGCCGAGCGCCTCGGGGGTGTCCTCGGCCTGGAAGTGCACCGGCAGGATCACGCCCTCGATGGGCAGGTAGACCCCGACGAGCAGAGCGGCGACCAGGCCGATGGCGCGAAGGAGGGGGTCGTGCCAGACGAACCGGATCCCCTCCAGGGTGCCCGCCCACACCTGCGGGCGCGCGTGCCGCGGCGGACGGCCGGCCAGAGGCAGGCGCATGAGCGCAAGCAGCACCACCGAGAGCCCGAACCCGGCCGCGGTGGCCCAGAGGGCGCCCACCGCGCCGACGGTGGCGATCAGCACGCCGCCGACCCCGGGCCCGATGAGGAACGCCGCCCCCCACACCGCCTCGTGCACGCCGTTCACCCGCTCCAGGGGCCAGCGCGCCGCCTCGGCCGCGGCCGGGAGCATCGTCTCGCGCGCGGTCACCCCGGCCGGGTCGAAGAGCGCCCCCACCACCGCGAGCGCGGCCAGCACCGGCACGCTGAGCAGGCCGGCGGCGTCGGCCAGGGGGATCGCGGCCACCGCGAGGGCGGAGAGCACATCGGCGCCCATCGCGGTGCGCCGGCGGCCGGCGATGTCGACGATCGTGCCCGAGAACAGGCTCGAGACCAGCAGCGGCAGCGCGGTGGCCGCGGCGACCAGCGCGGCGTAGGACGCGCTCCCGGTCCGCTCCAGGATGAGCCAGGGGAGCGCGACGATCGCCACGCCGTTCCCCGCCCCGGAGAGCAGGGTGGCCCCCTCCAGCAGCAGGAACGGGCTTCGGCGGCGACCGGGGGGCACGGGGGGCATGCTCGCAGGCCAGCGGTGCAGCACCATGGTGCGACACTCGCGGGCATGCCAACCGCCCGGCCTCGCGTGACCGTCACCGAGACCCCCGAGGTCGCCCGGAGACTCGATCTGGCCGCCGCCCGGTTCCCCGAGCGGGCCGCCTCCCGGAGCGACCTCCTGGTGGCGCTGACCGAGGTCGCCGAGCAGGCGCTCCTGCGCGGGGATGTGGACGACGGGGCGGCTGCGCGGGCCCGGCTCCTGGAGCGCAGCCTGCAGATCGATGAGGACGAGGCGGAACGGATCCTCGAGGACCGGGAGGCCGCATGGGACCGCGACCCGCCCGGTACCTGATCGACCTCTCCGCCTGGGCCCGGGCCGCACGCCCCGGTGCCCGGCGACGCTGGACCAGCCTGATGGAGTCGGGCCGGCTCGTGTGCCACCCGGTCTTCGCCCTCGAGCTGCTCCACACGGCGCCGAACCGGGTGGAGTTCGCCTCGCTCGCCTCCGACCTCACCCGCGGCTTCGAGTGGGTCCGCCCGGATGAGGACACGATGCCGCTCGCGCTCGACCTGCAGCGGCGGATGGCCGGCCGCTGCCCGGCCGGTCGGCGGGTCAAGACCCCGGACCTGCTCACCGCCGCCCTCGCCGAGCAGCACGGCCTGGGCATCGTGCACTCCGACCGGGACTACGACGCCATCAAGGATCACGCCGGCGCCGCCTACGACAGCGAATGGCTGGCGCCACCCGGCTCGCTCGACCGGGGTGCCGAGGCGCCGACGAGCCTCCGGCGCGAGTACCGCCGCGCATTCGGGGAACGGATGGGGCAACTGCGGTCCGGGGCGGACCTGGAGGTGTGGCCGGACCTCATCGCCTGGCTCGACGACCGCCTGCGCGAGCGAGCTCCCGCGGCAGTGGATGCGGATGCGGTAGCCGGCGGGGTGGAGGGACCAGTTGGTGACCGAGGCGACGCGCCCGTCGGTGTCCAGGGGGCCGGCCCAGGTGCCGGTGGGGGTGCCGCGAAGCTGGCCGGTCTGGCCCGCCGCACGGCGGCTGGCAGCCGAGTCGGGGTGCTCGTCGGGGAACGCGAGCGCGGTGACCGCGGTGATGCGGGCGTGCACCGAGCTCCCCTCACCGTAGGTCTGCACCAACTCGGCGCCGAGCGGGACCACCGCGCCGTACCGGCTGTGGTCGGCCGCGGCGAGGTAGGGGTGGGACACCGGGCAGCTCACGGCGGCGGGCTGGGCGGACTCGAGCGCCTGCAGGCGGGTGCTCGGGCCCTCCACGCTGACCTGGGAGGCGAACGCGGCCGGGGCGGCGACCAGGGCCAGCGCGCCGGCGGCGGCGAGGGCGAGGCGGCGGGTGCGGGTGGCGGTCATGGCGGGCCTCCTTGCGGCGGGTGGACTGCTCCCATCCTCGACCCGGCCGCGCCGCGCGCCGATCACCCCTGCCCCACTCCGTGGGTGGTGCACGCACCACCGTCCTCACGACGTGCCGAGCAGCGCCTCCGCGCGGGCGGTGAGGGCGTGGCGGTCGACCTTCCCCGTGGGATTGCGCGGCAGGTCGTCGACCACCCACAGGTGCTCGGGGACCATGTAGGCCGCGAGCCGCGCGGCGGCGAACCGCAGGAGCCCGTCCGGGTCGAGCGCCGCGCCGGGCTCGGGCCGCACGAACGCGGCCACGCGCTCGCCCAGCCGCTCGTCGGGCACCCCGCACACCCCGGCCTCGGCCACCCCCGGGTGGGCGGTGAGCGCGCCCTCGACCTCCTGCGGGGAGACGTTGGATCCGGCGCGGATGATGATCTCCTTGGCCCGGCCCACGAACCAGAGCCAGCCGTCGGCGTCGCGCCGGCCGATGTCGCCGGTGTGCAGCCAGCCGTCCTGCAGCGCGTCGGCGGTCAGGTCGGGCCGGCCCCAGTAGCCGGCCATCGTGCCCGGGCTGCGGACCAGGATCTGCCCCGTCGCCCCCGGCTCGGACGGGTGGATCTCATCGCCCTCGCACGGCAGGCCGATCGACCCCCGGCGCTTGGCCCCGAACACCGGGTTCATCGCATAGTTGAAGCACTCGGTCATGCCGCAGACCTCGGTGGCCTCCAGGCCGGCGAGCGCGAGGAAGCGGTCCTGCACGGCCACCGGGACCTTGTCGCCCCCCGCGATGCAGGCCCGGAGCGACGAGAGGTCGGCATCGCCGGCGCCAGGATGTCCCACGATGTCGGCCAGGGTGGCCGGGAGCATCTGGAGGCGGGTGGCCCGGTGGCGCACGATCGCGTCGATGATCTGGCCGGCGTCCGGGCCGTCCAGCAGGAGCACGCACCCCCCGGTGGCGAGGGTCGGGAGCACCTGCCCGGTGAGGCCGGCGATGTGGGAGATCGAGAGCGAGGTCAGGTTGACGTCGCCCGCGTCCAGCCCCTGCACGCGGGCCTGGGTCCGCACGGTCCAGGCCAGGCTCGCACGGGAGTGGGTCACCCCCTTGGGCTTCGACGTGGTGCCCGAGGTGAAGAGCACGAGCGCCGGGTCGGCCGGATCGCCATCGTGGGCCGCACCCGCGGCGGCGGTGGCCAGGAGGTCCGGGAACGGCGTCCACCCCTCCCGCTCGCCCTCGATGACCCACCGGCGCCGCAGCCCCAGCGCGTCCAGGTCGAGGCCGGCCAGGCGGTCGGCCCGGGTGGCGTGGGCGACCAGCGCGGTCGCCCCGACCATCCGGATCGCGTACGACACCTCCGGCGCCAGGTAGCGCGCGTTCAGCGGCACGAGGACCGCGCCCATCCGCAGGCAGGCCAGGTACGTGACCACCTGCTCGGGCCGGTTGGGGCTGAAGACCGCCACGCGGTCCCCGGGAGCGACCCCGGCGGCGGCCAGGCCGGTCGCCACGGCCGCGACCCGGGCGGTCAGGTCCGCGTAGGTGAGGGTCGCCGCGCCGGCGACGAGCGCCGGGCGGTGCGGTTCGCCGGCAGGTGCGAACATCGCCGCAGTATGCGCGACGGGGAGGCGGCGTGGGCGAGGTCGTGGTGGTGGCGGTGTTCCGGGCCCGGGCGGAGCACCGGGAGGAGGTCGAGCGGGGCCTGCGGGCGATCCTCGCGCCCACGCACGCCGAGGACGGGTGCCTGGCCTTCGCGCTGCACCGCGGGGCCGACGACCCCCGGGTGCTGGTGTTCGTGGAACGCTGGGCGAGCCGCGACCACCTGGCCGCGCACGCGGGCCGGCCGTGGATCGTGGGCGTGCGCGACCTTGTGCCGCTGCTCGAGTCGCCGCCCAAGGTCCACGTGCTGGACCCCGTGCCGGGCGGCGACCCGCTCAGGGGGTCGCTCGGACCGGCCTGAACGCCAGGCGGCCGGCGCCGGGCGGCACGCGGCGATCGACCGGCGCCGGGCGGATCTCGGGCTGGCGGCACCGCGGGAGCGCCGCCGACGGGCCGGCGTCGGCCCCGGGGCGAGTCCCGGGGGGTCCGACCTCCGCCCCGCGCATATGGTGGGCGCAGGCGGCGAAGTGCAGGATCCTTGATACCGCCGGACGGATTCTCCCCTGCATATCCGCTTCTCGGAGGTTCGCGAGTGCCAGGCCGCCCCCGCCCTCTCGCCTTCTGGGACGCCCGCCGGGAACGGGTGCTCACCGCCGCGTGCGCCGAGGCCGCCGAGGCCGGGGTCGACGGCCTGACCCTGGACCGGGTGGCCCGGCGCGCCGGGATGAGCAAGGGCGCGCTGCAGTACGCCTTCGGGTCCAAGGAGGAGCTGGTGGGCGGCCTCGCCCGGTGGCTGTTGTTCACCATCTACTCGGAGGGCGTCGGCGCCCAGGACCCGGACGAGCCGCGCAGCCTGCGCGAGGTGGTCGATGCCCTCTCACGCGGGCTCGGGGGTGATGAGGACCGGCTGGTCGCCCTGGTCTCGCTGCTCGCCACCGCGCGGCGCAGCCCCTCGGCGGCGGCGGCCCTCGCCGCCTTCTACGCCGAGGCCGACCCCCGCATCGCCGCGGCCCTCCAGGAGGCCGGCGTGGACGTGCCGCGCGACGAGCTGATGGCCCTCGCGCGCGGCGTGCGCGGCGTGGTCCTCGGCATGTTCACCCACTGGACCGTCTTCCCGCAGAGCCGCAGCCGGGAGGACGTCGCCCGGGAGATCGGGGTGGTGCTCGAGCGCCTGGTGGCCGGGGCCCGGGAGCGGACCGCCGCCTGACGCCGCCGGCTGCGGGGGCGGAGAGCGATCTGCGTTTGCCTGGCAAGGCAAAGCAGGCGCTCTCGGCAGATCGTGCTACGTTGCCTGGCAAGGCAAATGGGTGCTTATCGGCAAGATCTCCTCGAGCGACTCCTCGCCCGGCCCCCGCTGCTGGAGGGGGGGCTCGAACTCGGCGTGGAGCGGATCGACGAGCGCCGGGTGCGGCTCTCGATCAGCGAGTCCGGGCGCCTGCGGCTGGAGGTGGTCGGCGTGGCGCTGGCCGTCCCGCATCCGTCCGGGCTCGTCCGGCTCCTGGCGGCCGAGCCGGGCGCCGAGGCGGTGGTGGTCGAACGCCTGTCGCCGGGCCTGGCCGAGGCCGCTCGCCAACGCGGCGTGGGTGTCATCGACCTCGCCGGCCAGGGGTGCCTCTCCGGGCCCGGGCTCGTCTACATGGTCTTGCCGTCCGCCCGCAGGAGCCGTCGGCCGGAGGGCCCTGACCCCGGGGACCGCCCCGCACTCATCTCGGGAGGCCGAGGGGTGTCGCCCTTCGCCCCCCGGGCGAGCCGCCTGGTGCGGATCCTCCTTCATGACCCCGGGTGCGCGTGGGGACTCAGCGAGCTTGCGCGCCGGGCCGAGATGAACCCGGGGAACGCCCACCGCGTGCTCGCCGCGCTGGCCGACCAGGGGCTGGTGGAGCGGGAGGGCGACCGCTACATGCCGGTCGATCCGGGATCCATGCTCGAGGCATGGTCCGACAGCGCGTCCCGGCGACGCCGACGGAGCCCGGGGCTGCTCCTCTCCGTCGCCGAGGGGCTCGAGGCGCATGTCCTCGACCTCGCGCAGGCAATCGAGGGCGCGGTCGTGTCGGGCGAGATCGCCGCGGAGCGCTACGCGCCGTACCTGCCTGCGGCCGGCGCGGTGCTGCACTGTCCCGATCCCGCCGCGTTCGAGCGCGCCGCCATCCTCATCCGCGATCGCCCCCGCCCACTGCGCCCATCGGGGTCCATCCGCATCGACGTCGGCGACGATGGCGTCGGCGACTTCTCGCAGCTGAGGGACGGGCTGCGCCTGGCCTCGCCCGCCCAGGTGTACGTCGACCTCGCGGGCGAGCGCGGGCGGGGGCGCGAGGCGGCCGACCACCTGCGACGCGAGGTGCTCCGCTTCTGATGGAGCGGATCGTCCTCCCGGTGCTGGGTCCCGCCGATCGACTGCTGCTGACCGGGCTGGACGACCTGCAGCCGCTGTTCCGCGAGCTGCACGGCCATGTGCTGGTGATCGGTGGCTTCATGGTTCGGGCCTGGCTGCAGTTGCGGCCGCTGGAGGGCCTGGCGGCGCGGCCGACCGTCGACATCGACCTCGGCCTGGATCGCCGGGGGCTGGGGCTCACCTCGGCCTCACGTCGGGTCGGGCCACTCCTCGAGGGGCTGGGGTACGCCGCGGTCCCGGGCGAGGAGTCGTTCCGCCACCGCAGAGACCTCGGCGGCGGCCGGGTGGTCTCGGTCGACCTGCTGATCGCCAGAGGCGCCGCCCGGGACGAGCCACCGGTCCTCGAGCACGGCATGACGACGATCGCCGCACCGGGGATGGCCTACGCCATCGCGCGGGGAGGCCAGGATGTGGAGGTCCGATTCGTGGATGACGGGCGGGAGGCCGTGCTCACCGTCCCGCTTCCCACGCTCGACGCCGCATTCGTCCTCAAGGCGGCGCTGGTCGGCCGCCGGAACCGTCCGGACCGCCTGCGCAGGGACCGCGTGGACGCGGTGATGCTGGCCGCAGCATGCCTCCGGGATGCCGACGCCGTCGGCGCGCTGCAACGTCCGATCAACCGGGAGGCACGACGGGCGATCGCATGGCTGCGCGAGAGCCTGGGCGACGGCCAGGGCGCCGTGGCCCGGGATCTGGATGCGCACCTGCGGGACGAGCACCCCGGACGGCGGGGACTGGGCGGTGTCGGTGGCCCAGCGCCTTCTTCGCGCGACGGCGTCCTAAGCGTCTCAGGCCCTGAACCGGAGCATCGGCCCGATGGGGCGAGGAAGTCGCGCGGTGGCCCCTCGGGGTCGGTGAAGGTGAGGGTCGCCACCCCTTCGCCCTGGTCCCCGGTGGTCGCCGGCGCTCTCGGCCTGGATCCACCGCTCCCACGGCGCGGATGCCCCCGGATCGCCGTCGCCATGCGGGTCCGGCCTTCCCCCGAGGGGTCACCCTCCTGGTGCGCGGCCGCCCCCGCCGCTCCCGGGCCGCACCTGCCCGGCGCTCGCGCGGGCAGTGACGAGCGAGCCGCTGCCCGCAGGGGGGGCCGGCCGCCGCGGCCGGGACGGCGAGCGCGGGGGCGGGATGGGCGAGGAGGTACCCGGGGGGCGACGGTCCTCGGGGGCGACGGATCCGTCCGGGGTCGAGGGCTGCGCCCCCGGGATCGACGGCGGAGGCACGGCTTCAGGCGACGCGCG